>NZ_JMFG01000002.1 GCF_000687145.1 Thermoanaerobaculum aquaticum | reverse complement strand
CCCGCCGCCCCTCACCTCCGCCCCGAGGTGGCCCTCACTGTGGCCCGGGCGGCCGCCAAGGAGGGCCACTACCAGCAAGCCTTGAGCGTGCTGCGCCAAGCGCTCCCCCAGGCCGGAGCTTTGGCGGAGATCCTGCGGCTGGAGGCGGCGCAACTGGAGTTAACCCGGGGCCGGGACCCCTACCCCCATTTGGCCCCCGTGCTTTCACCGCGGGCTCCGGCAGCTCTCCGCCGCCGGGCCGAGGAGCTAAGCCTGCAAGCGGTGGCCACCTTGCCGTTGCCAAAAGCCAAAGCCTGGCGGGCTCGGGCGCTCCCGACGCCGCTCAAAAGACACGTGCGGGGCCTTCTGGCGCAAAGGCAGCACGATGTGGCTGAAATGCTTAAGCTGCTTTCCGAAAAGCCCGATGACGCGGTGGCTTTCCAGTTGGCCCGGAACCTTGCGGATAAAAGCCTCTCCCGGGCCCAGCAGGAACTGGTGGCCCGCGCCCTTTTTCAAGTGGGTCACTGGCAGGAAGCCCGCAAGGTTTTGGCCAAAATTCCCTATCAACCCAGCGAGAGCTTCCCCTTGACCTTCCTTCGCGCCCGCACCGCCTACCGGCTGGAAGCCTGGGAAGAAGCCATCACCTGGTTTGCCCTAGCCGAGCTGATCACTACCGACCCCGAGGAAAAGGCTTCCTGCTGGCTTTTTGCTGCCCGGGCCTGGGAACAGCTGGGCCGCGAGGACTGCGCGGAAAAGCTCTATCACCAAATCGTGCAGTTGCGACCGGAAGCGGTGGAGGGGTGGACGGGGCTTTTGCTGCTTTTGGCTCGCAAAGACCAGGGTTGGCCGGCGGTGGAGGCGTTGGCGCAAGCACCACCGCTGGTTCGCCAGGAGCTCACCCCCCGCCTGTGCGCCGCTTTGGTTTGGCGCGGAAAGCTAGCCCCCGCCCAGCACCTGGTCGCCCAGAGCGCTTCATCCCAGCCTGCCTTCCAGCTCTGCCGGGGCGTTTTGGCCCTCCACCCAGGCAAGCATGAGGAAGCCCGGAGGCTATTGGGCCAGGTCCTGGCCAACCCGCAGGCGGGAAGGCTCCGGGAGCTTGTGGGGCTGGTGCTCCCCTTGGCAACGCCCAGCGGTTCTCCCCCGCCTACCCGCAATCTTGGCGAACTGGCCCACTTGGCTGTGGAAGGCGGGGTTTCCACGGCAAGGCAGGCGCTCCTCGCCGCCCTCCGCCAGGACCCTGACTTTGCCCCGCTTTTTTCCGGAAACCTCCCGCCCCCAGCTCTACCCCCGGCGGTGGCCGGCATGCTGGAAGCCGGGTTTGCCGAAGACGTGGCTATGCTGCTGCCCCACCTTTTGCCGCAAAACACCCCTTCGGAGCTGGCCTGGTCGGTGGCCTTTTTAGCTGAAGCCGGAAACTTTCGCGAGGCAGCGCGGCTTTCTGAAAAGCTCTGGTCACAGGTGGGGCCCATCCCCGCGTTTTTGTTGCCCGATGAGCTTTTGGTCCGCATGTTCCCCAAAGCCTTCACCCGGCTTTTGCCGGAAGCGGCTTCGCCGTTCTCTGGTTTGCTTCTGGCCCTGGCCCGCCAGGAATCGCGTTTTGACCACCGCGCCCTTTCTCCGGTGGGGGCCCGGGGGCTGTGGCAGCTGATGCCGGCCACCCTCGCGCGGCTGGCGCCCGAACTTGCCGGTTCCTCCGGGGAAGAAGCCCACCGGCTGTTGGCCCTCCGCCACCTGCAGTCCTCGGCAAAACGGTTGGGCAATGACCCTTTGCTTTTAGCTGCCGCTTACAACGCCGGAGATTCCTGGGTGGAGCTGTGGCTGGGGCAGGACGCAGCTCCTCACCCGCTTTTTGCCTTGGCAGTCCCTTACGCGGAAACCCGCAGCTACCTTCTAGCGGTGACCGAGGGTTTGTTCCTCTTCCGTCACCTGGAATAGCGGATCACCTCGCCCCGGCGGGCCAGCTCCTCGGTCCAGGTCTGCACCTGTTCCAAGAGCTTCTTTTCCTTGACCAGGGCTTCCAGCTGCGGGCGAACCTGCTCCAAAGGGGGCGGTGGGCCTTGCCCTGCTGGCCACCGCGGGAGAAACTCCTGCCGGTAGTAGGCCTCCAGCTCCCCTTGGGTCACCCGCAGCGAGGGGGCAAACCACTTGGCCACGTAGGCTTCCACCAGCGCCGCCCTTTGAACGAGCCGTACCAGCTCCCCCTGGCTAAACCCCTGCTCCGCCAGCTTGCGGCTAAGCTCTTCCTCACCTCCCGCCTGCGTCACCACCCTCTGCCAGGCAGCCTGCCAGTCATAGCTCACCCGCTGCTCCAGGCGAGCCTCCACCAGGTCCTGGTACCTGAGCTCCAGGGCAATGAGCGCTTCCAGCACGGCCTTGCGGTAGCTGGCTTCGTCCTCCTGGGGCATCTTGGGGACGATGCCGGCAATTTGCGCCAGCTCCACGTCGGAGGCCAGGATGGGCACGCCGTTCACCAAAGCCAGAACCCGCTCCACCTCCACCGCGGTGGAAGAACCCAAAAGCCACAGCCCCAAGGCCAGTCCCAAACCGCCCATGCCCTCATGCTACACTGCTTGCGGTGACGGCCTTGAGTGACTCGCAGCGGGAACGCGTGACTGTAGCCCTGGCCCAAATCGCCACCTGTCCGGGTCAGCTCACCCACAACCTTCAAGCTCACCTTTGGGCCCTGGAGCAAGCCAGGAAAGCTAAGGCGGAGCTGGTGATTTTCCCCGAGCTTTCGCTTTCCGGCTACCTCCTGGGTCACGGGGTCTTGGAGCTGGCCATGGACCTGGAGGACCCGAGGCTTGGGCCTCTGCGGGAAGCATCCCGGGACACCGCAATCCTGGTGGGTTTGCCGTTGCGGGAGGCCAGCGGCGGCATTGCCAACGCCGCCGTGCTTTTCCACGGCGGGCAGGTGGTGGGCGTGCATCGCAAGCTCTACCTCCCCACCTACGGGATGTTTGACGAGGGGCGGTACTTCGTGCCCGGCCGCTCGGTGGCCCCTTTGCCTTGGCCCCGCGCCCATATCGGCGTGCTCATCTGCGAGGACGCCTGGCACCCCACCACCGCCAGCATCCTGGTGCAACGGGGCGCGGAGCTTCTGGTGATGGTGGCGGGAGGCCCCTCGGAAATTGGGGGAGACGACGTCCCCCAAGGGCTCAAGCGCTGGCATTGGATCGTGGGGGCCACCGCCATCACCACCGTTACCCCCACGTTTTTCGCCAACCGCTGCGGCTGGGAAGAGGGGATCTTGTTTTCCGGAGGCTCCTGGGCGGTGGATGGGCGGGGTCGCACCCTGGGTGGACCGGCCCCTGCCTGCGACCCCGCGGTCATCGTGGCCGAGGTGGATCTGGCCGCGGCCCGCCGCCACCGCACCCTGTCGCCCATCCCCCAGGCCGAGCGGTGGGAGCTGTGGCAAGCCGAGGTGGAGAGAAACCGTGACGAGCTTACCCGCAGTTGACATCCCGCTGCTTGCTGAGGTGTTGCAGCGCTTTTTGGCCGAGGAGCTGCGGGCCTCCGGCCTTTCCGGGTACGTCTGCGGGCTTTCCGGGGGCCTGGACTCGGCGGTGGCCGCGGCGCTAGCGGTGCGCGCCGTGGGTCCGGAAAAGCTGCGACTCCTGGCCCTTCCCGGTCCCACCTCCAGCCCCGAGAGCTTGGCCCACGCCCAGGAAGCGGCCAACACCTTAGGGGTTCGCCTGGAGCTCGTGGACCTCAGCGCCCCTTCCCGTCTTTTGGCGCAGACTTTGGGCTGCGAGGACGATCGTCTGCGTTTTGGCAACCTCTTAGCGCGCTTGCGGATGGTGGCGCTTTTTGACGCCGCCCGCGCCCACGGCTTGCTGGTTCTGGGAACCTCCAACAAGAGCGAGATCCTCCTGGGCTACTCCACGCTTTTTGGCGATCAAGCGGCTTCCGTACACCCCCTGGGCGACGTGTGGAAAACCCACGTGTTTGCCCTGGGGGAGTACCTGGGAGTTCCCGCGGTGATCCTGCAAAAGCCCCCCACTGCCGACCTGTGGCCGGGACAAACCGATGCCGGTGAGCTGGGGTTTGATTACCTGGAAGCCGACCCCATCCTCTACTACCACCACGATCAGGGGCTTTCGGAAGCCGAACTGTGCGCCCAGGGTTTCCCGCCGGAACTGGTGGCCAAGGTGCTGGCCACCTACCGCCGTAACCGCTTCAAGTGGCGGCCCACGGTGATTGCCCGCGTTTCCGCCTCCTGCATTAACGTGGACCGCATCTTGCCCCGCAACCCCAGACCGTGACCCGGGCCATTCCCCCTACCTCGGCACCCGGAACGCTCTTCGTGGTGGCCACACCCATCGGCACCCTGGCCGACCTCTCCCCCCGGGCCCGGGAGGTTTTGGCCTCGGTGGCGGTGATCCTGGCCGAGGACACCCGCCGTACCAGCAAGCTCTTGGCGGCGGCAGGCATCAGCACCAAACTTCTGGCCTTCCACGAGCACAACGAAAGCAAAGTGCTGCCGGCCATTCTGGCCAAGTTGCAAGCGGGGATGAGCGTGGCGCTGGTTTCCGACGCCGGCACCCCGCTTTTGTGCGATCCCGGGTACCGCCTGGTGCGGGCCTGCAGGCTTGCGGGGTTACCGGTGGCTGCCGTGCCCGGTCCCTCGGCGGTGACCGCCGCCTTAAGCGTTGCCGGCCTTCCCCCCTATCCCTTTACTTTCCTGGGCTTTTTGCCGCCCAAGGGTGAGGCCCGCAAGCGCTTCCTGCGGCGCTTTGCCGGGCTTGATCACACGCTGGTGGTTTTTCTTTCCCCCCATCGCTTGTCAGCAGAGCTCGCCGACTGCGCCGAGGTTTTGGGTGGCGAGCGGGAGGCCTGCCTTTTGGCCGAGCTTTCCAAGGTGCACGAGCGCTGCGAGCACGGCACGCTGGGGGCTCTCGCTGAAAAAACCCACCTGGCCAAGGGGGAGTTCACCCTGGTGGTAGGACCCCCGCCGCAAGCACCGCCCAGGGAGCCCCAAGCCCACGAGGCTCAGGCCTTGGTCCGCGAGCTTTTGGCCCAGGGGCATTCGCCCGGGGAAGCCAAGAAGCTGGCGGCCGAAAAGCTTGGGGTTTCCAGGAAAAAGCTTTACGAGCTGTTGGAAGCGGCAAAAAGCGAGGCGTAAGCCAGCACCACCGGTGCCCAGGGCTCCAGCCCTTCGGCGCGCAGGGCCCCAAAGCGCAGGAGGTCAGCCACCACCGTCGCCAGCTTCTTGCTGGAAAAGCGCGCCGCCAGCCGGAAGCTTGCCTGCAGGGACCACGGGGAGCGGTCGGCAAGCCCCAGCTCCGGCATTTCTTGAGCTTTCGCCAAAAACTTGGGGTAAATGCGGGGTTTGAACTCCCGGGGGTACCAGGATGCCTGCGAAACCCTGGCGGGATCCAGTTCCCTGGCAAGCCCCGCCTCTTCCGCCAATACCCGCACGGTCAAAGCCGAAAGGCAAGCCCTGGTCAAAAGACCCGCCACCAGGTCCGCTGCTTTCCTCCCACTGGTTTCGGTGCCGCGAAACGTTGAAAGCACTGCGCCTTCGGCCAGCTGCGCCAGGTGGTAAGCCACCTGGGGCCACTTGCCGTCCTGGAGGGCCTTTTCCAGCTCGGAAGCGGTCAGGGTTTGACGACCGGCGCTCCTCCTTGCCGCCTCAGGGCTGAGCTCTTGGGAAGCCAGGAGGTCTTTGGCCGCTTGCACCAGCTGACGGGGCGAAAAGCCGTGGGTTTCAAAAAGCACGTCCAGCACATCCTGGTGGGCCAGAAGCTCGGGAGCCTCCTCCGCCAAAAGCTCGCGGAGCAACGCCTTTTGCTCCTGGGAGAGCCTCACCTCCTCCCAGGGCTTGGGGGCAGGGGGCAACGACAGGTGTTCCACCTCGCCCAGCGAGGCCAGGCCCTCGGCCAATGGGCCGCTGGGGGCTTCCGGAAGCTCGGCAAACAAACCCACCCACAGCACCCCGGCGGGGGAGGTTTTCAGCGTGGCCAAAAGCCCCTCCACGGCCTTGGGGGGCAGGGCAAAGTAGGCTTCGGCGTGGGGGATCAGAAACAAGCGCTCACCGGCAAAAAGCGAAGGGGTTTGCAGCTCCTGGCAGAGGTGAGCAAGCTCCCAGGGTGGGTCCACAAGCTGCACCTCACCTTCGGGAAAGGCTTGCCGGAACTGAGCTTCAAAGGCCTTCCTGGCCCTTTCCAGCAGGTATTCGTCGGGAGACGTGACAACGCGAAGGCAAAACGGCTTCAGATCTCACCCCGGTCCTGAAGTTCCTGACAGGCGAGGCAGTGCCTGGCCCAAGGGACCGCCGCCAAACGAGCCGGCTCGATGGCCTGCCCGCAGTGGACGCAAAGACCGTAGCTCCCGTTTTGCAGGCGCACCAGCGCCTCATCAATGAGCTTCAGGATCTTGCCCTCGTTTTCCGTAAGGGAAAAGGAAAACTCCCGCTGTAACGCGGAGGCGGCCCGATCGGCAATGTCTGGGGCTCCGGTTTTCCCTTCCACGCGGCCCAAAGCCCTGGCCCGAGCAATGCCGTCCAGGATTTCCTGCCTCTTGGCCTCCAACTCCTGCTTGATGGCTTCTAAGTTGGTAACGCTCACCGGATCCTCCAGGCGCGAGATTATACCTTAGCCCGGTGGTAGGAACCCCCAGCCAAAAGGTCCAAGGCGCGGTAAAGCTGCTCCATAACCAAAAGGCGCGCCAGCTCATGGGGCAATGTCAGGCGGGTCAGGGACCAGCGGACCTGGGCCCGCTCCAGCACCTCCGGGTGGAGCCCCAAATCCGAGCCAATCACAAAGGTCAGCGGCCCCAGGGGAAGGTGTACGTGCAGGAAGCTGGCCAGCTCCTCCGTGCTCCACTCCGTACCCCGCTCGTCCAGCGCCACCACCCGCTCCCTTTCGCCCAGCTCCCGCAAAATGGCCTTGGCTTCCCTGGCCAAGGCCCCTTTTGGGTCTTCCTTGCGCCCGGGCGCCAAAGGCAGGCGCCGCTCCTGCCAGTGGAGGAAGCGCTGCAACCGCTCACGGTACAGCTGGCAGAGCGCCTCCCATTGCGCTTCCGGGCGGGCGCCCACGTAGAGGAGCTTGACCTGCCTCACGGCTCTCGCTTCCAGCGGATGAGGGTCCTCCGGGACACCCCCAAAAGGCGAGCTGCCCGGGAGACGTTGCCCCCTTCCTGAGCCAGCACGAAAAGCGCGTAAAGCTTGCTAGCCTCCGCTAAAGGCAAAGCCTTTCTGGCAAGCTGAGGCAAGGCATCCTTCCAATCCCAGAGCGGCAAACGCAGCTCCCTGGGACCCACGGTGGAAGCCTGCGCCGACAACACCGCCCGCTGGAGCACGCCTTCAAGCTCCCGGAAGTTCCCCGGCCAGGGGTAAGCGCCAAGCAGCTTTTCCGCCTCGGCCTCCAAACGGAAGGAGGGGGCATGCTTGGCAAGCCAAGCCCTGGCGGTGGGGAGGATGTCCTCGGGGCGGTTTCGCAAGGGCAGCAAAAGCGCGTGGAAGCCAGCAACCCGGTGGTAAAGATCAGCGCGAAACTCGCCGGTTTTTAGCTTGTCCGCCACCCCAAAGCCCACCAGGGCAATGACCCGGGCCCGCAGCGGTCGCGGTTGGCTTCCCCCCAAGGGGGTAAAGCGCTGCTCCTCCAGCACCCGCAACAGCGCCGCCTGGGTGGCCGGCGTCAAGGCATCCAGGCGGTCTAGCACCAGGGTCCCGTCCCCCGCCTGCTCCAGCGCCCCGGGACGGGAGCGGGTGGCATCGGTAAAAGCCCCGGCCGTGTGGCCAAACAACTCCGAGGGCAACAGGGTTTCGGGGATGGCGGCACAGTCCACCACCACCAAGGGCTTGCCGGGCCGCGAGCGGCGGTGAAGGCGACGGGCCAAAAAGCTCTTGCCGGTGCCGGTTTCCCCTTCCAGCAGCAGAGGTAGCGAGGTGGGGGCCACCCGGGCCAGCTCCCGGGCGAGCTTCGCGGCCTCGGCGTTGAGGCTGCGGTATAGGGGCGTCATAGGCTTTGCGGCGGCCGAAGCGCAGCGGTGATATCCGGGGCATCCCCCCAGAGTCGCTCCAGGCCGTAGTACTCCCGCCGGTCCTCCTGAAAGATGTGCAGCACAAAATCGCCGTAGTCCATGAGGATCCAGGTGCCGTGCAGGTAGCCCTCCACCGACAGGGCGTGCACCCCGGCTTGCGCCAGCACCCGATCTACCTCGTCCGCCACCGCCTGCGCCTGGCGGCTGGAGGCCACCGAGCACAGTACAAAAGCATCGGCAATGGAGGTTTTTCCGGAAACGTCCAGGGCCAAAAGGTGATAGGCCTTCTTGGCTTCCATGGCCGCCACGACCTTTTGCAGCCGGGAGAAGATCTCAGCATCCATGGGAGACCTGATGGTACAAACCGTACTTCACGATCCAGCGGTGAACCTCGGGGGGAACCAATTCGGAAATGGTTTGCCCGGCTTGCAGGCGCTCGCGGATGAGGCTTGCGGAAACCGGAAACGGCTCATGCTCCAAAAGGTACACCAACTTGCGGCCAGGGGGTGGGTCGGGCACCGGCTCAAACAACCGCACCGGTGTCAAACGCTCCCTGAGGCGGGCAGGAACGAGCTCCAGGAGCTTGTCGCCCCACACCGTAGCCCGGTGGAGAACCACCAAATGAGCCAGATCAACAAGCTCCTGCCACCGGTGCCAGGTTTCGATTTGCGAAAAGGAATCGCTACCCAAAAGGAAGTAAACCTCCGATTCAGGGCAGCGACGCGTGAACTCCCGCAAGGTGTCCACCGTGTAGGTGGGCCCCGGCCGCCCCATCTCCAGGTCGGAAACAAAAAAACGATCGTAGGGCTGGGTGGCCAAAGCCAGCATGGCAAAGCGGTGGGAAAAGGGGGCCAGCACCGCCCCTTGCTTGTGCGGGGGATCAAAGGCGGGAATGAACACCACCTGGGAAAAGCCAAAGGTTTCAGCAGCCCCCACGGTGGGGACCAAATGGCCCAAGTGCACCGGATCGAAGGTGCCGCCAAAAACCGCGACCCGCCTCACGCTTGCCCCACCCGGCTGAAGACCTCCCGCAAAAGCTCCTCCAGCCCGCTGCCGGTAACAGCGGAAATCACCACATAGCTTAAAGCCAGTTTCTCGGCAAGCAAAGCCAGCTCCTCCCTTCGCTCCGGGGAGGTCATGGCGTCCGCCTTGGTGCCCACCAGAATCGTGGTGCGGGAAGGCAAAGAGGGGTCAAAAAGCGAAAGCTCTTGGCGGATCACCTCCACCTGTTCCCGAAGCGGCGTGGGCGAGGCGAGATCCACCAGGTGCAGCAGCATACGGCAGCGCTCAATGTGCTTCAAAAAACGGTGGCCCAACCCTGCGCCCATGGAAGCACCGGCGATGAGCCCAGGGATGTCGGCAAAAACCAGCGAGCGCTCCCCCCAGGTGACCACCCCCAAATGGGGCTCAAGGGTGGTAAAGGGGTAGTCGGCAATCTTCGGCCGGGCCGCGGAAACCCGGGAAAGGAGCGTGGATTTGCCCACGTTCGGCAGGCCCACCAACCCCACATCGGCAATGAGCTTGAGCTCCAGCTGCAGGTGCCGCTCTTCCCCCTTTTCCCCTTCTTCGGCGTAGCGGGGGGCCTGGTTTGTGGGGGTGGCAAAGTGCTGGTTGCCCCGCCCTCCCCGTCCCCCGCGAGCAACGATCACCTGCTGCCCAGGGGTCACGAGGTCGGCCAGGACCTCGCCGGTTTGCAAATCCCGAACCAGCGTGCCGCAGGGCACAAGCACCACCACGTCTTCCCCGGCGGCCCCGCTTTGGTTAGAACCTCGCCCGTGCTCCCCGCGCCTGGCCTTCACCACGTGCTTGTGGTAAAGGTGAGCAAGGGTGTTGTACTCGGGGGTGGCGCGCAAGATCACGTGCCCACCCCTTCCTCCGTCCCCGCCGTCGGGTCCGCCGCGAGGCACGAACTTCTCCCGGCGAAAGGACACGCAGCCCCGTCCGCCGTCCCCGGCCTTCACCAGAAGCCTTACTTCATCGAGAAACATGGGAATGCGTGACCAGCTTGACAAAAGGCCAAGACACAAAGCGCCTTTGGAGCGTTGGCTCCTGAGGCGCTAGGTTGATTGCAAGCTTGAGGCAAGACCTCGTGTTACGCGGCAGGTTCGATGGAAACGAACTTCCCCAGCCGACCCCGGTCGCGGAAGCGCACCCGCCCGGTAATGGCAGCATAAAGCGTGTCGTCGCCACCGCGGCGCACGCCTGCCCCCGGCTTCCAACGGGTTCCCCGTTGGCGAACGATAATGGTGCCGGGCAGCACCAGCTCACCGTCCCCCCGTTTGATACCCAACCTTTGGGCGTGGGAGTCACGACCGTTGCGGCTGGAACCCTGACCTTTCTTGTGCGCCATATCCCCTCCTCACGCCTCAATGGCGTCAATCCGCACCTCAAAGAGGTTCTGGCGGTGACCCTTGGTGCGACGGTACTGCTTCCGACGCTTTTTCTTGAAGACAATGACCTTTTCGCCCCGCAGCGGGCGGAGCACCGTAGCTTTCACCGTGGCACCAGCCACCGTAGGGTTGCCCAAGCGCACAGCCTGATCGGTGCGCACCAGCAAAACGCGGTCGAAGGTCACCTGGGTGCCGGCTTCCGCCTCGGGCCAAATCCGCTCCACAAGCACCCGCTGGCCCACCTCCACCTTATGCTGCTTGCCTCCTGCTTCCACAATAGCGTACATACGCTCCTCACCAAGCCCCTTAACGCAGGGGGAGGTTTTTTACCACACCGCCGCTTTTATGTCAAACGCCTGGGGCGGCGCTTTCCGTTTTACCCGCGGCTTAAGAGTCGTTTGGTGCCCGTCGAAGATCAAAAGCGTAAATGGCCACCGGGCCCGCCGTGAGCACGGGCGGCTCCAAGGCTTGGATCAGCTTGATGAAATTAGCGCGACCCGCGGGGCTCCGCCAAGGGGCGCAGGGGTATCCGGGAACAAGGCGGTGAAGCTCGCCCCAGTTAACCAGCAAATGGCTGAAACCCGAATTCCGAAACGAAAGCACCGCCTCCTCCGGTGTCTTGGCTGTCTCCATGAGTGCGGCCAACGGATGCTCATCAAATACCGAAGGAGCAACAAATCGTCGCGGAAACAAGAAACCGCGAGGCTCCCCCACGAACAGCACCCGCGCATTGTCCGGAAGAGCCCCCGCTTTCCTGAAGGCCGGAAACGGGTTGTTGACCACCAGGCGTTCCTCGATGGAAACCGCAGGCCCCATCAACGAGAACCCTCCCCACCGCCAGAGCTCCTGTCCACTCACAATGAAGCCAAGAAGGGCAGTCAGGCCCAACGCCAAACCCGAGGCAAGCTTGCTCCAGGCGGTTCGAGCGGCCGTAGGGAGAGCCAACAGGAATGGAGCAGCCCCGGCTAGGTACCGGGAAACCAAACCTACAAAGGGTGAGCCCAACAAACCAAGAGCACCTAAAAAGGCTACCATTAGCACCCGAGGGCTGCACACCAAACACACCGCCCCCACTCCGCTCAGGAAAAGCGGCAGCAAATAGGAAGCGTGGGGTAAAAAAGCCCGCACAAACGCCTTAAGAATTTCCGTTAACGGCAAGCCCTGGGCCACAACCCGCATCGCCTCACGATCTACAAAGGAAGCCCCGATTCCACGCCAGCCCAACGGGAGGAAAGGGTGTCCCAGGAGGATTAGGTTCTTGCTCCACCACAGCGACGTGCCCAGGACAAAACCCAAGGCTAGAAGTGCCCGATCCCGCCAGCGCCTTTGCACCACCAACCCCAACGCTGTAACCCCGGCCGCTACCGGAAATACCTGCAGCCGCGCTGCCACAGCAAAACCAGCAAAAAGGCCAGCCAAAGGGGAAGTGTGCGCTCGAAACAAGAGAACTGCACCGGTGGTCACGCCTAAAACGCCCCAACCTTCCGCAGCCGGCAGTGCCGGAACTAGAACGTAAAGCGGAAGAACAGGCAAGCAAAATCCAGCTAAGAACGCCAGCCGGCGCCCTCCCAAAAGGCGACAAAGAGTGTAAAGAGCCGCTCCGGCTAAAGTAAAAGCTAGAAGGTGAAGAAAAGCATAAGCGCGGGGCAAATTCACCACTAAAAACGGCAGGGCCGTAAGTTGCGCAAGAGGGGGACCCGCCGCGTAAATGCTTTCCGGATGGGCATGCCACCCACCTTCAAGCAGCGCTTGCCAGGGAAGCGCCAGGTGGTACACCAGCGCGTCGTAAAAAAAGGGCTGCGCCAGAGCCAGCGGGACCAACAGGAGGCTCGAAATCGCTGCCGGAAAAAGATTCCCCCATTGCCAACCGTTTTTACGCCAACTTCCAAAAGCCAGCAAAAGGAGACCCAAAAGCGCAAAAACCCATGGACGATAGAGATCACACAAGCCCAAAAGCAGGAGAAGAAAACCAACCGCTCCCGCGCCAAGCATGAAATCGAAAGGAAGCTTAAGGCCGGGAAATAGCGGCATCCGCATGGTGCGCCGCAGTCTGGCGCCAATTGCCGCCAGCAACCAGGCAAAAGCTACAGCTGCTAATGCGGACGGGCCAACTTCAAACCAAATTGCCACAAAGGGAGTTTAGCCCGTTTAGATCGGCTCGTATAACGTGCGGCGGCGCTTGGGGGTGAAGCCGGCGTCGCGGATTAAAAACTCCATGGTTTGCTGATCCAGGCGGTTGTAAACCCCCGCCGCGGCCACCACGTTTTCCTCCAGCATGATGGAACCCAGGTCATCGGCACCAAAGAAAAGCGAAAGCTGGCCAATCTTGGTGCCCTGGGTGAGCCACGAGCCTTGCACGTGCTGGAAGTTGTCCAACGCCAGCCGGCTGATGGCCAGGGTGCGCAAGTAGTCGTAGCCGCCGGAGGTGTCCACCTGCCCCTCCAGGGCGGTGTTTTCCTCTTGAAACGTCCACGGGATAAAGGCGGTGAAGCCCCCAGTTTGGTCCTGCAGCTCCCGCACCCGCAGGAGGTGTTCCACCCGCGCCTGGTAGTCCTCCCCCACGCCAAACATCATGGTGGCGGTGGTGCGCAAGCCCAAAGCGTGGGCTTCCCGGTGGACCTCCAGCCATTCGGCCGTAGAGGCTTTGGCGTGGGACCAAATGCGCTTGCGGGTTTCGTCTTCCAGGATCTCGGCGCCACCTCCTGGAATGGAGGCTAGCCCCGCGTCTTTGAGCCGGGCGATGACCTCGCGCACCGGCAGCTTGTGAACCCGGGATAAGAAGGCCACTTCGGGAGCGGAAAAGGCGTGAAGGTGGACCTGCGGGAAACGGTCCCGCAAGAAGCGCAGCATCCCTTCGTAAAAGTCCAAGCGCAAGGAGGGGTGAACCCCACCCTGGAGGAGGATGCCGGTGCCACCCGCCGCGACGGTTTCCTCCACCTTTTTGGCCAGCTCGGAAAACGGCAGGACGTAAGCATCGGGATCCGCAGGCTTGCGGTAAAAAGCGCAGAACTTGCAACGGTACACGCAAACGTTGGTGTAGTTGATGTTGCGGTCAATGATGTAGGTGACCACCGGCTCGGGGTTGTGCCGGAAGCGCACCGCCGAGGCTGCCTGCCCCAAATCGTGGAGCGGGGCCTCGTGAAAGAGGACCAGAAGCTCCTCGCCGCTTAACCGCGCCCCGCTTTCGGCCCGCTCCAGGATGGAAGCCACCCTACCCATGCCAAATACCCCCTTCTCGCTGGGGAACGAGGCCGCTTTCGGCCGCCAGCTTTAGGAACTCCTCCACCGCTTGCCGCTCCTCCTCCCCAAGCTGAAAATGCAAACGCCGCTCCAAATAGTCCCGGGTACGGGCGAGGCTGGCCCCGTGGGCGGCAGCCCACTGGGGCAGGAGCTCTTCCCAGTGCTGGCGCGCAAAGCGGTAGGAGGCCTCCAACAGCGGGAGCACCGCGTCACCCGCCGGGGGCCTTAAACCCCACACCGCAAAGACAAAGGGCTTCCCCCGCCACGCCATCCATTCCGCCGCCAAATCGCAGCGGTATAGCCCCGCGGCTCCGTCCACCGCCATGGCCGGGTCGCCAATTACCACCGCGGCTTCCGCTCGAGCCAGCATGGCCTCCACCGGTGGGTTGGCAGGAACCACCTGCGGTGCCACGCCGTATTTGGCTTTGAGCAACAGGCGAGCTAAAACCACCGAGGTGCGGGAAGCGGTATGCGCCGCCAGCACCCGCACCTTGGCAAGCGGCACCCGGGAAACCAGGAGCACTGAGGTGGTTTCGCAACGAGCGGCAATGCCCAGGTTGGGGTAGGCCACGATCCCCGGTAGCTGGGGGAGGGCCCCCACCGGCACCAACCCCACCTGGGCCTGCCCTTCCCGCAGCAGGTCGGCGCAGCGGGCTGGCTCAGCCACCGAAAAGGTGTAGGGAACGGGGGCAGGTAGCCCAGCCTCCAGCCCCGCCAACAGCGGTCGGGCGTTTAAGAACTTGACGCCAACGATGGCTACCGGCGGCAAAGGGCTTAGCCCCCCTGGGACATGGACTCCAAAAACTCACGGTTGGTGCGGGTGCGCTCCAACCGCTCCAGGAGCAGCTCCATGGCCTCCACAGTGGACAGGGGGGTGAGAACCTTGCGCAGGACCCACACGCGCTTCAGCTCCCAAGGATCCAAAAGCAGCTCTTCCTTGCGGGTTCCCGATTTGTTGATATCAATGGCGGGGAAGATGCGCTTTTCCACCAGCTTGCGGTCGAGGTGCACCTCCATGTTGCCGGTGCCCTTGAACTCCTCGAAGATCACGTCATCCATGCGCGAGCCGGTGTCAATAAGGGCGGTGCCGATGATGGTGAGGGAGCCGCCCTCTTCGATATTGCGGGCCGCACCGAAAAAGCGCTTGGGCTTTTGCAGGGCGTTGGAGTCCACACCACCGGAAAGCACCTTGCCCGAAGGGGGAACCACGGTGTTGTAGGCCCGGGCGAGGCGGGTGATGGAGTCCAGGAGGATCACCACGTCCCGCTTGTGCTCCACCAGCCTCTTGGCTTTCTCCAGCACCATTTCCGCCACCTGCACATGACGGTAAGCAGGTTCGTCAAAGGTGGAGGAGATGACCTCACCCTTCACCGAGCGCTGCATGTCCGTCACCTCTTCCGGGCGCTCGTCAATCAACAGCACGATAAGCACGATTTCCGGGTGGTTGGTGGTGATGGCGTTGGCAATGGCCTGGAGCATCATGGTCTTACCGGTGCGGGGTGGGGCCACGATGAGGCCGCGCTGGCCCTTGCCGATGGGGGTAAGGAGGTTCATGACCCGGCAGGTCATGTTCCCCTCCAGCTCCAGGTTGATGCGCTCCATGGGGTAGAGGGGCGTGAGGTTGTCAAAGAGGATCTTCTCCTGCGCCACCTCCGGCGGCTCAAAGTTCACCGCCTCCACCTTGATGAGCGCAAAGTACCGCTCCCCTTCCCGCGGGGGCCTAATTTGCCCCGAGACCGTATCGCCGGTACGCAGGTTGAACCGGCGGATTTGCGAAGGGGACACGTAAATGTCGTCGGGACCGGGGAGGTAGTTGTAGTCGGGGGCGCGGAGGAAACCGTAGCCATCGGGCAGGATTTCCAAAACGCCTTCCCCAAAGATCAGCCCCTCCCGCTCGGTCTGCGCTTGCAGGATTTTGAAGATGAGCTCCTGCTTGCGCATCCCCGCCGGGTTTTCCACCCCCAGCTCGCGGGCAATGTCGGTGAGCTGGCCGATGGACATGTCCTGCAAGGTGCGGATGTTGAGCCTTTCCCCGCCCTCGGAGGCAGCCTCGGCCTCTAAGGCCTCGTCCTCCACCACCACCGGAAGCCCTTCAGGGTTGGACTCTTCCCGCCGACGGCGGCCCCGCCGGGAGGTGTTGACTTTGTCGTCTTGAGCCATGTTCGTTACTCCTTTTTGCGTGTTTTATCCAAAAAGCGGCGTTGGAAGCCGCTCAGCAATGGCTTTGAGAAGCTCTCGCTTGCCTTCCCCGCTTTTCGCCGAGAACACCAACGGCAAATCTTCCAACTGGAGATCCCTCTGCACCCTCAGCCTTTCGGCCGCCAGGGCCCCCCGGCTTAAGGCATCGGCCTTGGTCAGCACCACCAGCACCGGCCTGGCGGCCTCCCGGCACAGGGCCAACAGAGCTTGATCTAAAGGCGAGGTGGGCACCCGGGGATCCACCAGGGCTACCACCAGCTTCAAGCGCTCTTCGTGCACGATGTAGTCGGTCACGTTGCGACCCCAGCTTTCCCGTTCGCTTTTGGCCACCGCGGCAAAGCCGTAACCCGGGAGGTCAACGAAAAAGCAGCGGTTGTTGACCAGGTAGTAGTTGAGGGTGCGGGTTTTGCCTGGGGTCTTGCTGACCTGCGCCAGCTTCTGCCCGAAAAGCGCGTTGAGGAGGCTAGACTTTCCCACATTGGAGCGCCCCGCAAACGCCACCTGCGGCCAGGGCTCGCGAGGTCCCTGGCGAAAATCCGCAACGCAGGCGCGAAGGCTCGCAAGCACAAGGCATCCCCCTAATGCGCGGGTACCGCCGAAGCATCACCCCTGGCTTGCTCGCTGGTCCCACCGGTAGCGGCAGGGAGCGGACCGTCCAACACCAGGGGCAAGAGATCGTCCATATGCGACACCAGGTGAAACTGCATCACCGACTTCACCTCCTCCGGGATTTCCTCCAGGTCCTTTTCGTTTTCCTGGGGGAGGATCACCTCGGTAATGCCAGCCCGGTAGGCGGCCAGCACCTTGTCCTTAATGCCACCCACCGGCAAAACCTTGCCCCGCAGGGTGATTTCCCCGGTCATGGCGATGTCCTGCCGCACCTTAACGCCGGCCACAGCCGAAAGAAGAGCTGTAGCCATGGTGATCCCCGCGGAGGGTCCGTCCTTTGGGATGGCCCCTTCAGGCACGTGAATGTGAATGTCGTGCTGCTCGAAGAAATCGGCAGGAATGGGCAAAGCCACCGCCCGCGAGCGCACGTAGGAAAGCGCCGCCCGGGCCGACTCCTGCATGACGTCGCCCAACTGGCCGGTGAGGGTAAGGTTGCCCTTCCCCTTCATGAGCGTTACCTCGGTGGCCAGGATTTCACCGCCCACTTCCGTCCACGCCAGGCCGGTGGCTACACCAATTTGGCTTTGCTTTTCCGCCCGGCTTACCCGGAAGCGCGGTTTGCCCAAAAGCTCGCCCACGCGCTCCTCGGTAACCACCAGCTCCGTGCCCGCTGGCAGCTTCTTGGCCAGCACCTCCCGGGCCAGCTTGCGGCAAATGGAGCCAATTTCCCGCTCCAGGTTGCGCACCCCGGCCTCCCGGGTGTAGCGCTCGATGAGCAGCTTGATGGCCTCGTCGGTGAAGCGCACCTTGTACTTGGACAAACCCTGCGCTTCGATTTGCTTTTTGATCAGAAACTCTTGGGCAATGTGGAGCTTTTCCTGATGGGTGTAGCCGGAAAGGTGGATCACCTCCATGCGGTCCAGAAGTGCCGGCGGGATGGTGTGGGTGACGTTGGCCGTGCAGATGAAAAACACCTTGGACAAATCGTACTCCACGTCCAGGTAGTGATCCAAAAACGCATGGTTTTGCTCGGGGTCCAAGGCTTCCAGAAGGGCAGCGGCCGGGTCCCCGCGGAAATCCGAAGCCAGCTTGTCCACCTCGTCCAGGAGGAACACCGGGTTGACGGTGCCGGCTTTCTTCATCATTTGGATGATTTGGCCGGGGAAGGCACCAATGTAGGTACGCCGGTGCCCCCGGATTTCCGCCTCATCCCGCACGCCACCCAGGGAAAGCCGCACGAACTTACGCCCCGTGGCCCGGGCAATGGATTTAGCCAGGGAGGTCTTGCCCACCCCCGGCGGGCCCACAAAGCACAGGATCGTGCCCTTGGGCTTCTTCACCAGCTGGCGCACCGCCAAAAACTCCAGGATGCGCTCTTTGACCTTTTCCAGACCGTAGTGGTCCTCGTTGAGGACCTGCTCCGCCCGCTTGATGTCGCGGATTTCCTTGCTGGCCTTCTTCCACGGCACCGCCAAAAGCCAGTCAATGTAGGTGCGGGACACGGTGGCTTCCGCCGACATGGGGGCCATGCCCTCCAGGCGCTTGAGCTCGGCCATGGCCTTTTCCTTGACCTCCGGCGGCATGCCCGCTTGCTCAATCTTCTTGGCCAGCTCCTCCAGCTCCTCTTTGGTGTCAGTGCGCCCCAGCTCCTCGTTGATGGCCTTGATCTTTTCCGAGAGGTAGTACTCCCGCTGGGCCTTTTCCATTTGCTTTTTGACCTTGGCGTTGAGCCGGCGGTCAATGTTGAGCTTTTCGATTTCCAAATCCAGGATGTCGTTGAGCTTTTCCAGGCGCTCCAGGGGGTTGATGGTGGCCAAAAGGTCCTGCTTTTCCTGAGTGGAAATGGCCAACACCGAGGCCATGGCGTCAGCAAAGCGCTCGGGGTCTTCGGTTTGCAGATCGGCCAGCACCCCTTCCGTGCCAATTTGCTGGGAAAGCCGGGCGTAGTTTTGGAAAAGCCCGGTGAGCTGGGCCATGTAGCGGGAAACCCGGGGGTCCTGCACGCGCTTGGGGGGGATGGGGATTACCTCGGCCTCAAAGCCCACGCCCTCCCGCTCCCGCAGCTCCTGCCACTTGCCGCGCATGAGCCCTTCCACGCCCACCTTGATGGTGCCGTTGGGGAACGTCACGTGCTGGAGGATGGTGGCGATGACCCCTACCTCGAAAACGTCGTTGGGACCAGGCTCATCTTGCTGGGGATCCTTTTGCGTGACCAAAAACAGCCGCTTGTCCTTTTCCTCGATGGCGCGCTTGAGGGCGGCTACCGACCCCGGGCGCCCCACCACAAACGCCGCCTTCATCCCGGGGAACACCACCATGTCCCTCAACGGGACTACAGGAAGCCACTCTCTTTTGATGTCCTGCATAACGTCTCCTTGTTAGATCAGAGAGCCGAAGCCGGCTAACCGGCTTTGCGGATGGAAGCCAGCGGGGCTACCCGCCGCTCCACGACCTCGCGCGTGATCACCAACTCCGTGATATCGGTGCGCGAGGGCACCTGATACATCACATCTAACATCAGCTCTTCCAGGATTATTTTCAAGCCCCGGGCCCCCACGTTGCGGGCCAAAGCTTCGGCCGCAATGGCCTCCAGGGCATCCTGGGTAAAGCGCAAGCTCACGCCCTCCAAACCCAGCATGGTCTCGTACTGCTTCACCAGGGAGTTCTTGGGCTCGGTGAGGATGCGGACCAAAGCCTTGTGGTCCAGCTCGTGGAGGGCGGCCACCACCGGAACCCGGCCCACGAACTCGGGGATCATCCCAAACTTGATGAGGTCGTCGGGGTGGACCTGCTGCAACAGCTCGGAAGCCGACTTTTCTTCGCGGGTGAGGATCTTGGCCTCAAAGCCCATGGATTTCTGGTTCAACCGCTTGGCCACGATGTCTTCCAGCCCCACGAAGGCTCCACCGCAAATGAACAGGATGTTGGTGGTGTCAATTTGGATGAACTCCTGGTGGGGGTGCTTCCGGCCACCTTGCGGTGGCACGTTGGCCACCGTGCCCTCCAGGATCTTCAAAAGCGCTTGCTGCACCCCCTCGCCGGAGACATCGCGGGTAATGGAGGGGGAATCCTGCTTGCGGGCGATCTTGTCAATTTCGTCAATGTAAACGATGCCCCGCTCGCAGCGCTCACGGTCCCCATCGGCCGCCTGGTACAAGCGCAGCAAGATGTTCTCCACGTCCTCACCCACGTAGCCCGCTTCGGTGAGGGTGGTGGCGTCCACAATGGTGAACGGCACGTCCAAAAGCCGGGCCAGGGTTTGCGCCAGCAGGGTCTTGCCGGTGCCCGTGGGCCCAATGAGCAAGATGTTGGACTTGGAAAGCTCCACCTCCGGCCGGGGCGTGGAGCTGAAGTAATCAATGCGCCGGTAGTGGTTGTAAACCGCAACCGCCAGCTTCTTCTTGGCCTGCTCCTGGCCAATCACGTACTGATCCAAAAAGGCCTTGATTTCCTCCGGCTTAGGAAGCCCCCGCTGGGACTCCCGGGCTTCCCTCGCCCGGTCCTCGGCAATGATGTCCAGGCAAACATCCACGCACTCGTCGCAAATGTAGACGTTGGGGCCAGCAATGAGCTTGCGCACCTCCCGTTGCGACTTGTTGCAGAAGCTGCAACGCAGCAAGTGTTCCCGACCTTCTCGAGTTACCATTGGGGCATCTCCAAGCCCATTCTACACCTTTTTCCCAGAAGCCGGCGCGGGCACCTCCCGGTGCGTGATCACCCGATCAATGATGCCGTACTCTAAAGCGTCCTTGGCTTCCAAGATGAAGTCCCGCTCGGTGTCGGCGTTGATCTTTTCCAGCGGTTGCCCGGTGTGTGCCGCCAGGATCTCGTTCAGGCGCTGGCGCAACCGCAGGATGTCCTTGGCGTGGATGTCAATGTCCGTGGCCTGCCCGCCCAGGCCAAAGGCCAGCGGCTGATGAAGCAAGACCCGGGAGTGGGGCAGCGCCATGCGCTTGCCCTTGGCACCCCCCGCCAACAGCACCGCCGCCATGGAAGAGGCCTGGCCCACGCAAATGGTGGCCACATCCGGCTTCACGTACTGCATGGTGTCGTAAATCGCCAAACCCGCGGAAATGGAGCCGCCGGGGGAGTTGATGTAAAGGGAAATGTCGCGGTTGGGGTTTTCCGCCTCTAAAAAGAGCATCTGCGCAATCACCAACGAAGCCACGTGATCGTCAATGGGCTCCCCCAAAAAGATCACGTGGTCCTTCAAAAGGCGGGAAAAGATGTCGTAAGCCCTTTCCCCGCGGGGTGTTTGCTCTACAACGATGGGTACCAGCATCGTTAGCCTTCCCCGAGCAGGGGCTCCAGCACCTGGGCCACCGCCCGCTCCCTACGAAGGATACCGCGAATCCGCTCCAACCCCCCGCTCTTGGCCAGGTTGCCCTTGAGCTCGGCAAAGGGGACGCCGCTTTCCTGGGCTTCCCGCCGCACCACGGCATCCACCTCCTCTTCGCCAACGTTCACGCCCAGCTCGTTGGCCAGCTGGTCCAAAAGCAGCTCCTCCCGCAACCGCTCCACCACCGAGGCTTGCAGTTTGGGGGCCAGTTCCTGCCAGTTCAGCTCCTCCACGTTGATCCCCTGCCGGTGCAACGACTCGGCGTAGCGAATGGCGGCCTTGCGGGTTTCCTCCTCCACCAGGCGGTCAGGCAGGGGCAGCGGTTGCTCGCCCCCCAAGTATTTGACCAAAGCCTCCCGGAAAACCTTGAAGCGCTCGCGCTTTTTGGCCTGCCGGAGGACCTCCCGCGCCTTTTCCCGGAGGCCGTCCAGCCCACCTTCTACCCCCATTTGGGTGGCCAGGGCGTCGTCCACCGGCGGCACCACCTTCCGCCGCAGCCCCTTGATTTTGAGCTTGTACTGCACGGGAACGGTGCCTTCCTCCCCTTCTCGAGCGACCTCCCGACGTGCCACCGTTTCCCCGCCAATCCCCAAGCCGCGCACCGCTTCCTCGATTTCCGGGTAAACCTCGCCGCTGCCCAGCCGGAAAACCGCCAGCTCTTCGCGGAAGGGATCCCCTCCCCCCTGGGGAAACTCGCCCTCCACTTCCGCTTCCACCAGCATCCCGTCCTCGGCTTGCCCCTCCTCAACGCCCTGCCAGCTGGCCTGACGCTCGGCCAAACCGTTGAGGAAGGCTTCCACCTCTTCTTCACTGGGTTCCACGGCAAACTCGGGGGGTTGAAACCCAGAAACCGGCGGCAGGGTCACCTCCGGGTAAACCTCAAACTCGCCGGTGAAGGCAAAACCACCGCCGTCTTCCCAGCGGGCCTCCACCACCCCCAGGGGCCCGGCCACCCGCAGCCTCTCGGTGGTGACAGCTTCATCCCACACCCGGCGCAGGAGGCGTTCTTCGGTTTCCTGGCGAATTTCCTGGGCAAAGCGCTTTACCACCAGGGCCAGCGGAGCCTTGCCCCGGCGAAAGCCAGGCAGCGCGGCGCTTGCGGCAAACTCCCGGGTTACCTGGGTGCGCACGCTTTCCGCTTCAGCCGCAGGAACGCTGGCCTTAAGCCTTACCAGGCAGGGGGACGGTCGTTCGATGTCGTAGGTCATGGGGATCCTCATGGTGCGAAAGGGGGGACTCGAACCCCCACGGGTGGCTCCCACGAGATCCTAAGTCTCGCGCGTCTACCAGTTCCGCCACTTTCGCGGGCGCATAGTTGGTGAGCCGCGTAGGAGTCGAACCTACAACCTAGGGATTAAGAGTCCCTTGCTCTGCCAGTTGAGCTAGCGGCCCACCGCCACTGGTAATAGTACTCACCAAACGGGCATCCTGCAAGTCCCCCGTAAGCAAAGCGTCGCAAGCCCGAAGTACCAACCCCGGGGGCAGCCGCTCCCAGCCGCAGCGGGCAAAGTCGGGAGCCTGGAGCACCAACCCCTGGGATGGGGCCGTGCGGGCGGGGGAGGTGGGGCCAAAAAGAGCAACCGTGGCGCAACCCAACGCCGCGGCCAAGTGGGTAAGCCCCGAATCGTTGCCAATGACCAGCCTGGCCCTGGCCAAAACCTGCGCCACCTCCCAGAGCCCCGCTTCGGGAGGGAACAACCGGGCCTTGGTTTCCCGGGCCAGCCAATGCCCCAGGGGGGCATCGCTGGGTCCTACCACCACCAGCACCTCAAAGCCCGCCGCCCGGAGCTGCCGGCCCACTTCCCGGTAGCCCGAGGGCGGGTAGCGCTTGGCTTCCGGCCCCAGGGAGCCGGGAAGCAATACCACCAGGTGCTGGGCTTTTTCCGCTACAGGTGGAAAAGGCAAGCGCACCGGCTGCCCGTCCACCGGCGCCAGCCCCAGAGCCACCAGGGCGTGATCAAAATCGTGCCGCTGGTGGCGAGCTCGGTCCACGGGAAAGGTGCGCAAGCCCAAAAAACCGGCCCCCCTCCCGGCGCTGGCCCAGCCCTCGGCCTTCGGCACCGCAGCCAAAAGCAGCTTGGCCCGGGTGGAGTGGCGGAAGGTTAAGGCCACATCGAAGCCGCCGAGACTTCGCCCAAAGCCGGAGCTGGCCTTGGGTGGACGGATCAGCGTCTTAGCCGGGAAAAGCCGGGCCAGCGGGGCGTGCCCGGCCGGAAGCAAGAAAGTTGTTTCACCCTCGCGGTTGGCAGCAAGCAGGATTTCTATGGCCGGCAGGGCGTGAACCCAATCCCCCAGCCAGTTGGGGAGGTCCAAAAGCAGCCTGCAGGGAAACCGGCTCACACCTTACTTTACGAACCTGCCGGAAGACCCGTCCATACCCGAAGCCACCGCCGCCCATTTCAGGAAGGTTCCGTAAGCGGCAAGGACTGCAAGCATAAGCCCCACCCTTCCATCCAGGAACCCCAAACGCAAAAGGTACGAGCGCACAAACCGCCACTCCGCTCGCGCCACGGCCGTCACCAAGCCACAGCGCTTGCCATCCGCCAGCGCCTGCCGGGCCCCGCGCAGGGCGTAATCCACCACCTTGGGCAGGTACTGGGGGAAGGAGCGAAAGGTGAGGTGCTCCAAATGGCCGGGGAGTTTGCCCACCCGCCTCACTTCCGGAACTCCGTGCACGGCCCTTTCCGCAAACCTTGCCTCCCTGCGCACCACCCGCACCACCCAGTCCCACCCCCAATCCCCAAAGCGCACCGGCTTACCCAGGGCCCAGTTCACCCGGCGAACGGCGTAAGCTTCGGCTCGCGGCTGCGCCAGCTCCCGGGAAAGGGCCGCCGCCAGCTGCGGGCTTACCCGTTCGTCGGCGTCCAGCACCAAAACCCAAGGCTTACAGCAGAGCTCAAGGCCAACGTTGATTTGCTGGGCCGAGGACACAAACCCGTGGCGAAAAACCCGGGCCCCCGCCTGTCGGGCCAGCTCTTCGGTGCGATCGCTCGAGGCCGCATCCACGACCACCACCACCTCTCCAGCCCAGCCGGCCACCGAAGCCAAAGCGCCGGGGAGCATTTCCTCTTCGTTTTTGGCGGTAACAAGCACCGAAAGCTCAGGCATAGCCCTCCTTCCCTTGCCTTAGCTCTCCTTTTCCCGGCGGAACACCCGGGCAATGCTTTCCGCGTGACCGGTCTCAGGGTTGACCTCCACCAACACCCCCGACAGCGCTCCCCCCTGGGTGGCCGGCTCCAAAGCCCGCGGGGTAGCGTAAAGGAAGCGTTCCAGCACTTCCTTGGGCTTGAAACCAATGATGCTTTCGTAGGGGCCGGTCATGCCCACATCGGTAAGGAAGGCGGTCTTTTGCGGCAAGATCCGCTCATCGGCGGTGGGTACGTGGGTATGGGTGCCCACCACCAGGCTCACCCGGCCGTCCAGGTACCAACCCATGGCCTGCTTTTCGGACGTGGCCTCGGCGTGCATGTCCACGATGATGACCTTCACCTCGGGCCCCAGGGTCGCCAGCAGCCGGTCGGCGGTGCGGAAGGGTGACTCCATGGGGGTCATAAAGGTGAGGCCCTGGAGGTTGAGCACCGCCACAGGCACGCCGTTTTTTCTGGAGGACAGCACACAAAGGCCGCGTCCGGGGTTGCCCTCGGGGTAGTTGGCGGGGCGCAACAGCCGCGGCTCATGATCCAAAAGGCTGGCGGTTTCCTTCTTATCCCAAATGTGGTTGCCGGAAGTAAACACATCCACCGGCAGCGAGGCCAGCTCCTGCCAAACCTCGGCGGTTAAGCCAAAGCCGCCGGCGGCGTTTTCCACGTTGACTACCACGAAGTCAGGGCCCAGCTCGGATATGACCCTGGGCAAAAGCTGCTTCAGCACCCGACGTCCAACCTTTCCTACCACGTCCCCAACAAACAGGATCTTCATGACACCTCCACCCGTAGGGTACCCCACCGGCGGCCCTAAGGTGCTCCGGTCACTACTTGACAAACCCAGCACATTCTCAAAAAATCCCGGAGGTTGTCGCGTAGGGGGGAGACATGGACGAGGGTCGCAAAATCTCTCGCAAGGGCTTTATTAACTGGCTTTTGGGAACCTCCCTGGGGGCCACGGTGTTGGCTGCCCTCTACCCGGTATTCCGCTACGTGTTGCCGCCGGAAGTGGCCGAAGCGCCCACCAACCGCGTGCTGGCCGGCAAGCTGTCGGAGCTGCCGCCCAACAGCGGCAAGATCTTCCGCTTTGGAGCCAAGCCGGGGATCCTGGTGCGAACCCCGGGGGGTGAGGTAAGGGCTTTTTCCGGGATTTGCACCCATTTGAACTGCACCGTTCAGTACCGGGCCGATTTTCAGCACATCTGGTGCGCCTGTCACAACGGCCATTACGATTTACAAGGCAAGAACATTCAGGGCCCGCCTCCAAGGCCCTTAGAAGCCTTCAAGGTGGACATCGTCGGCGACGATATTTACGTCACCCGTGGAGCCTAAGGCCATGAAACTCACTGAAAAGCTGTGGCAAGCTCTGGACGAGCGTTACGACCTAAAGCCGCTGTTGGACTTCGCCAGGGAAAAAGCGGTCCCCCGGCATCGGCACGACTGGATGTACTACTTTGGCGGGCTCACGCTGTTTTTCTTCTGCGTGCAGGTCGCTACCGGCATCCTCCTGCTGCTGTACTACCGCCCCACCGCCGAAGCCGCCTTTGAAAGCGTGCAGTTCATCATGACCCGGGTGCCCTTTGGTTGGCTCATCCGCTCCATTCACTCCTGGTCGGCCAACCTCATGATTGCTTCCGCGTTCATCCACATGTTCACCGTGTACTTCGCCGGGGCTTACGTGAAACCCCGGGAGCTCACCTGGTGGACCGGCGCGGCGCTCTTGCTTCTGGCGTTAGGTTTCGGCTTTTCCGGCTACCTCTTGCCGTGGAACGAGCTGGCGTTCTTTGCCACCCGTGTGGGTACCGACATGGTGTCCAAAGTACCCTTCATCGGCCACTGGCTGCTCCGGGTGTTGCGGGGTGGAGAGGACGTCACCGGTGCCACCTTAACCCGGTTTTTTGGCATTCACGTGGCGGTGCTGCCGATGATCAGCACGTTCCTGATTTTGCTGCACCTGGCCTTCATTCAGCGGCAGGGTATGCATGAGCCAGCGGAAGAGCCCAAGCTGCCACCACGCCCCTTTTTCCCCAACTTCGTGCTCCGGGAGTTCATGGTTTGGCTAGTGGGCTTGGCTCTTCTGGCGGCGCTGGCGGCGTTTTTCCCGTGGGAGCTGGGCAAGAAGGCCGATCCCTTTGCTCCCGCCCCCGCCGGCATCAAGCCCGAGTGGTACTTCCTGTTCATGTTTGAAACCCTCAAGCTTTTGCCCGCCAAGGTGCTCGGGATTGAGGGCGAGATCCTGGGGTTGGCGGCTTTTTCCGCCGGCGGGCTTTTCTGGTTTTTGGCTCCGGTCTGGGACAAGAAGCGCGCCCGCGGTGAGAAGAGCGTGTTTGCCCTGCTCGTGGGTTGGGGAGTGGTGCTCTACATTGCGTCCTTCACGGCGCTTTCCTACTTGGGGGTGTTCCAATGAGGTTACTGGCGCTTTCCGGTGTGACACTGTTAGCAAGCCTCGCCTTCGCGGGCCCCTTGCCCCAGGCGGTGGGCATTCCTGGGAAACCCGCCCAGGATCAGTGCACTGCATGCCATCAAGCCCTGGATGAGCCCCGCCTGCAACAGCCGGCCCTGCAAGCTGCCGAGGACATTCACCACCGCCAGGGGATCACCTGCGCCGGCTGCCACGGGGGCGACCCCACCTCCGAGGACCCCGAAGTGGCCATGGACCCCAAGAAGGGGTTTGTGGGGAAGATCCCCCCGCAAAAGGTTCCAGAAGTTTGCGGCAGCTGCCACAGCGACGCCGCCTTCATGCTCCGCTACGCCCCCAACATCCCCACCGACCAGCTGGCCCAGTACAAGACCTCTAAGCACGGTTTGGCTTTGGCCAAGGGTGATGGGCGGGTGGCCACCTGTGCCTCCTGTCACGGCGCCCACGGTGTGCTCCCACCCAGCGACGCCCGCTCTCCCGTCTACCCCAGCCGCATCGTGGAAACCTGCGCCCGCTGCCACGGCGATGCCGCTCTAATGAAGCAGTACGGCATTGCCGGCACGGAAATCGAGGAGTACAAGCAGTCGGTGCACTACCAGGCCCTGACCGTGAAAAACGACCTTTCAGCCCCCACCTGCAACGACTGCCACGGCTCCCACGGGGCCACCCCACCGGGTGTTTCCTCGGTTTCCAACGTGTGCGGTACCTGCCACCTCACCCAGCGGGAGGCCTTTGACCTCTCACCCCACAAGGACGCCTTTGCCGCCATGGAGCAGCCCGCCTGCGAAGCGTGCCACTCCAACCACAAGGTGCTGCCACCCCAGGACCAGTGGATCGGCGTTGGGGAGGGACAGGTGTGCGGCTCCTGTCACGCCGCCGGCGATAAGGGTGCGGAGGTGGCCCAGGCGCTCTTCCAGGCCCTCACCGGCACCGTGGAGCGCATGGAGCGCGTTCGCCAAAGGGTGGAACAGGCGGAAAGGCGCGGCATGCTCATGGATGAAGCGGCGGTGAAGCTGGAGGAGGCCCACCAAGCGCTGGTTTTAGCCCGCAACGAGGTGCACACCGTCAACCCCCAGCGGGTAGGCGCCAAGACGGACGAGGCCCAGGCGGTGCTGGCCAAGGCCGAAAAGGACGCTGAAGCCGCGGAGGCCGAGCTGCGCTTCCGCCATAACGGCCTCAAGGTTTCGCTGGTGGTCATCCTGCTGGCGGTGGTGGCTTTGGGGTTGAAGATCAGGGAAATCGAACGCCGCTCCTAGTGGGCCGCTTCCAGCCGCGGGGCCGGTTCGGCTTCCCCAGGAGCCATACCACCCACGTGCGTGTACAGCGGCGAGTGGATCTCGGGGATCCGCTTGGCGAACTCAGCTTCCGAAACCACCCCCCGCCAATGCCCGGCCAGGCGGAAGCCCAAGGTCACGGCAAAGTACACAGCCATGGCCAGAAGCACCCCATGGGCGGGACGCAAGGGGAAACGCCGGGAAGCCGCAAGGCTTAAGCAATCGGCCACTGGACACACCGCCACGCAGTCCTGGCAGCCGGTGCACTCCACCGAGCGCACCCGGGAAACCTTATGCACCGGCAAACGGGCCGGGCAGACCTTAGTACAGAGTTGGCAGTTGGTGCAGGTTTCCGGGTTGCGGGTGATCTTAAAAGGGGCCAAAAGCCCAAAAAGCCCCACGAGAGCCCCGTAAGGGCAAAAGTAGCGGCACCAGAAGTCCCGAACCAGCACCGAACCCACCACCAACACGCCCAAAACCGCAACGGTCAGGCGGGAGGGTTCGGCAAAGAACAGCAGCATCTTCACGTCCGCCACGCGGTTGTAGGGGCTGTCCAGGAAACGGCGGAGCTGCCCGAGGTCCATAGCCACCCACGTGGCCCAAACGAAAAACGCCAGCAAAAGCCACTTCACCGAACGCAGGAGGACGTCCAGGACCCGCGGCAGCTCCCAGGTCCTGCCCATGAGCCTGCGACCTAACCGGCCCAACCACTCGGAAAGGGCTCCCACCGGGCACAGGTGGGAGCAAAAGGAGCGGGCCACCGTAGCGCTCATCAAGAGCGCCCCCAGAAGGATCGCCAAACCCGCCGGATGGACCGGGTGCACCCCGCCCCCGGAAAGCCAAAACCGCAGCGACATTAAAGCCGAAATGGGGAGAAAGCCCTCCACCCCAGGGGGACGGCTCACCGCAGGCTCGGCCCCCCGCATGTGGGCAAAAACCCACAGCGTAAACAGCGTGCCGATGAAGACGGTCCAAAAGAAGAACGCCGCCTGCCAGTACCGCCGCGTGCGCACCACCGGGTAGCGTCGCGCCATGCTCCCTCCCATGGCTATCATCGGCCCAACGCCAAGGGCGTGACTTGCGCTAGCGCAAAAAGCTAGCTTTCAAAGCGTGACCAGGAGAGGCGCTCAACGATGGCCGCGGTAACCAAATCTCCGGTGACGTTGAGCGTGGTGCGGCACATGTCCAGAAGCCTGTCCACCCCTAAAACCACGGCAATCCCTTCGGGGGGCACCCCAACTGTGGCCAGCACCATCATCAGCAGGGGAATAGAACCCCCGGGGACACCGGCGGTGCCAATGGCCGTGACCACCGCCAACAGCACCACCAGCACCTGCGCTTTCAGAGGCAAAGGCACCCCAAACACCTGCGCCAAAAAGAGCACCGTGGCCCCTTCGAAGAGCGCGGTGCCGTTCATGTTGAGGGTGGCCCCCAACGGCAACACGAAGCCCGCCACCTCCCGGGAAATGCCCAGCTCGTCCTGAGCCACCCGCATGGTGGTGGGCAAGGTGGCGTTGGAGGAGGAAGTGGAAAAGGCGGTGATCATCACCAGGCGAATGCGGCGGAAAAAGTCCAGGGGGCTGCGGCGCGCGAAGAGCTTCACCACCAGGGGGTAAACCACAAACTGAAAGGCCGCCAAAGCCAGCACCACCGTCACCACAAACGAGGAAAGGGAAAGCAAAAGCCGCCAACCAAAGCGAGCGGAAACCGAAAAGATCAACGAGAAAACGCCAAAAGGCGCCGCCCGCATGACCAGGCCAATGATGGCCACGGTGGTTTGCGCCAGGGCCTCGAGAAAAGCCGCCAGGGCTTGGGCTTTCTCGCCGGCCACCGCCATGCCCACCCCTAAAAACAGCGAAAACACGATCACCGCCAGCATGTCCCCCGAGGCCGCGGCCTGAACCGGGTTCTTGGGGATCAACTTCACCACCATCTCCGGCCACAAGCTGCGGCTGCCCAGCTCCCCGGCTTGCCGGAGCTCGCTGCCGTAGGTGGCCATCAGCTCTTCCTTCACCGACGCGGAAAGCGAACCCCCCGGTTGGACCACGTTCATCGCGGTGATACCCAAGGTGGAGGAAGCCGCGGTGAGGCAAACGAAGCACAAAAGGGACAAAGCCCCGAGACGACCCACCTCCCGCAGGTTCCCCAAGGCCGCCACCCCGGTGGAAAGGGTGGACAGGATCAGCGGGATCACCACCATGATCAAGGCGGCAAGCCACATGCGCCCAAAAGGCTCGGTGACGTTGGCGACGATCCAGTTCAGAGCCGGGTGGCTGCCGGCCAGCCCTTGGGAAAGCATGCCAAAGGCCGCCCCTACCACCAGGGCCAGGAGAATGCGGTTGGGAAGGCTCAAGGTGCCTCCTAGGAACGGTACACGCCCGCGGCCAGCTCGGAGCGCAGCTTGAGGAAGGAGGTGTAGCGGCGGGAGGAAAGCTTGNNCTTGCCGTCCTCCACCGCCCGCCGCACCTGGCAGCCCGGCTCACGGTCGTGGCTGCAGTTGGAAAAGGCGCAGGATTCCGCCCAAGAGGCGATATCCGGGAAGCACTCGGTGAGCTTTTCTGGCTTCAAGTCCCAAAGCCCAAACTCGCGGATTCCCGGGGTGTCCACCACAAACCCCCCTCCGGGGAGGGGCAAAAGCTGGGCGGTGGTGGTGGTGTGCCGGCCCTTGCCGGTGGCATCGGAAATGGAGCCTTCCTGCAGGCGGTAGCCGGGGTGGATGGCGTTCAAAAGCGCCGACTTGCCCACCCCAGAGGGGCCACAAAAAAGCGTGGTTTTCCCCGAAAGGGCCCGCTTGAGGTTGCCCATGCCCCGGGCCGTGCGGGCGGAGGTGAGGTACACCTCGTAGCCGGCGTCTTGGTAGTCGGAAAGCCAGGGCTCCACCAGCTCGGTACCCTGGTCCACCTTGTTGATGCACACGATGGGGCGGATGCCCGCGTGGTGACAGGCCACCAGAAGACGGTCCAAAAGCCGGGGGTTGGGTTCCGGCAGCTTGGCGGCCAGCACCACCACCGCCTGGTCCACGTTGGCGGCAATGACCCGCGGCCGCTCCTCCCCCGGGGACTTGCGGGTGAGCGTGGTCTTACGCGGCAAAACCTCAGCCACCACGGCGCCGCCCTTGTCCCGGTGGACGATCACCCGATCCCCCACCACCAAACGGCGGTCTTCGCTGTCCTGGTGCCAGATGAGCTTGCGGCGAAAGGGCACCACCAGGTTCTCTTCGCCAAGCTGGACCCTCACCAGGGGGCCAAAAACTGCAGTAACAACGGCTTCTTGCGCCTCCGCCACGGGGCTAAGTATACACGCCTTAGGGCGCAAGCCTGAAGGTAAAGTGGTACTGGAAACCGCCGTGCCCAATGGCCAAAAGCACCGAGGAACGCAGGTAATCGCGGGTCAGGATGTCGTTCACGTCGTCCAGCGTCCGCACCCGCTGCCCGTTAATGCCCAAAAGCACGTCACCAGCGCTAAAGCCGGCCTCATCAGCAGGGGTGTTGGGCAGCACCTTTTGCACCACCACCCAACCCCGGCGGGAGGCCAGCCGCAACCCCACGTACCGCGCCAGCAGCTGCTCGCCTAAGTTTCCCGGCGGGGTGCTGGCCCGCAGGGTCACCTTACGGCTCCCCGAACCCTGCCGCACCTCCAGCTCCACCCTCTCCCCCGGGGCCACCTGCGCCAGCAGGGTGGCAAAGTCATCGCGGGAAGCAAAGGCGCGGCCGTTACCGGAGAGCAGCACGTCCCCGGCGGCAAGCTTGCCCTCCCCCGGGGAACCGGGGAACACGTCCACCACCCGGATGCCCACGCCCTCGCGGCCCTTTCGGGAGGCGGGGAGGTCCTGCACGAACACCCCCAGCCACGCCGGCTGCACCCGGCCGTAGCGCAAAAGGTCGTTCACCACCCGCCGTACCCGCTTGGCGGGGATGGCAAAGCCAATGCCCTGGGCTTCTCCCACGATGGCGGTGTTGATGCCAATGAGGCGGCCGTCCAAATCCACCAGCGCCCCACCGGAGTTTCCCGGGTTAATGGAGGCATCGGTTTGCAAAAAGTCGGTGTACACGCGGTTGGTGCGCGGGGAAGAAACGGTGCGATCCCGGGCGGAAAGCACCCCCACGGTAACGGTGTTTTCCAGGCCCAGGGGGTTGCCAATGGCAATGACCGTTTCGCCAATCAAGAGGTCGTCCTGCTCCGCCACCGGCAGGTAGGGCAAGCCCTTGGCGCTCACCCGCAGCAGGGCCAAATCGGAATCGGCATCGGAACCCACCACCTCCGCCTGTTCCTGCCGACCGGAGAGAAAGCGCACGGAAATTTCCGCGGCGCCGGCAATCACGTGCTCGTTGGTGACGATGAGGCCGTCAGGGCTGATGACCACCCCGGAGCCCAGGGACTGGGTTTCGTACTCCCGGGGCACCGCAAACTCCGGAAAGAGCTCGTCAAACAGCGTGCGCCCCCGCAGCCGCACCACTTGCTTGGCAGTAAGGTTCACCACCGCCGGCCGTACCTTCTCCACCACCTGCACCACCGGCGTGCGGCGGTTGCTCTGCCCCGCCGCCAGCTCCGGAAGCAACAACAAAAGCCCCCAACACCAGGCCTTGCGCATAGCACCTCCCACCGCAAAAGCTTAAACCCGCCGCTTCCACCGGCGTACACTTGACAGCAAGTGAGGTGCCTATGAGCCAGCAAAAACCGTCCAGCTTGAACCGGCGTGAGGCGGCCAAGCTCCTGGGGTTGGCAGCGGCCGCCGCCGCTGTTCCTCTCCCCTCCCAGGCTGAACCCGGGACCTGGCCGAGACCACCGGCGGAAGACCCCTTCCCCTTCCTGGAAGCCACCGTCCCGCAATTGCAGGAAGCCATGGCCCGGGGGGAGCTCACCGCCGAAGGGTTGTGCCAGGCGTACCTGGAGCGCATCGGAAAGCTCGATCCCTTCCTGCGTTCGGTGGTGGAAACCAACCCTGAGGCGCTGGCCATAGCCCGGGAGCTGGACCGGGAACGCAAAGAAAAAGGACCTCGTGGTCCCCTCCACGGCATCCCGGTGCTTCTCAAGGACAACATCGCCACCGGCTCCGCCATGGAAACCACCGCCGGGTCGCTGGCTTTGGTGGGGCACAAACCACCCCGGGATGCTTTTGCTGTGGTCGAGCTGCGCCAAGCGGGTGCCATCATCCTGGGCAAAACCAACCTCTCGGAGTGGGCCAACTTCCGCTCCACGCGATCCAGCTCTGGCTGGAGCGGCCGGGGAGGGCAGTGCGCCAACCCTTACGTTTTGGACCGCAACCCCTGCGGGTCTTCCTCCGGCACCGGCGCCGCTATTTCCGCCAACCTCGCGGCGGTGGGGGTGGGCACCGAAACCGATGGCTCCATCGTTTGTCCCTCCAACGCCTGCGGTCTGGTGGGAGTGAAACCCACCCTGGGGCTGGTGAGCCGCTCGGGCATCGTCCCCATTGCCGCTTCCCAGGACACCGCCGGCCCCATGGCCCGCACCGTGACCGACGCCGCCATTTTGCTGGCCGCCATGGCCGGACCCGACCCCGAGGATGCGGCCACCTCTTCCGCCCCAAAACAGGTGGATTTTCTCCCCTTCCTGCGCCCTGACGCCCTAAAAGGCGCCCGCCTGGGTGTGGTTCGCGCCAAGGTCACCGGCTACCACCCCCAGGTGGACAAAGCCTACGAGCGGGCCCTTTCGGTCCTCAAGCACGCCGGGGCGGTGCTGGTGGATCCCGCGGATATCCCGCATTTAGGCGAGTACGACGAGGCGGAGTTCGAGGTGCTGCTTTACGAGTTCAAATGGCAGCTGGCGGCTTACCTGCAAAAATGGGCGCCTACCTGCCCGTACCGGGATCTGCAGGCGCTCATCGCCTTCAACGAAGAGCACCGGGAGCAGGAGATGCCCTACTTTGGGCAGGAGATCTTCGAAATGGCAGCCAAAAAGGGCCCGCTTTCCGAAAAGGCCTACCGCAAGGCCAAAGCCACCTGCCTCAAGCTGGCCCGCCGCCGGGGCCTGGATGCGGTGTTTGCCAAGTTCCACCTAGACGCTTTACTGGCCCCCACCGGCGCTCCGGCGTGGGTCACCGACCTGGTCAACGGCGACCACTATCTGGGGGGAAGCTCCACGCCGGCGGCGGTTTCCGGTTACCCCAGCGTGACCGTGCCCATGGCCTTCATCCACGGTTTGCCGGTGGGGCTTTCGTTCATCGGCAAGCCCTGGCAGGAGGGGAAGCTCCTGGGTTTGGCTTACGCCTTTGAGCAGGCCACCAGGGTACGCAAGCCCCCACGCTTTTTGCCCACCCTGCCACCGGCAACCAGCTAACCGTGGTGGGCTAGCGAGTTGGCGTAAAAGCGCAAAAGCGGGAGGGCTTCCGGCACCGGGATGAGCCGCCCTTCCTCTTCCCGAACCCAGCCCCGGGCCAGCACCACCCTGCGGGCAAAGTGAAAAAGCTCGCCGGTTTCCAGCTCCGGCACCAGCACCCCCAGTTCCCGAAAGCGGTGCACCTGAGCATCTAGGGTTTGGTACAAGCCGGAAACCGAAACCCCTTGCTGGGAAGGCTCCCCCAGCAAAGCGCCACAAAAAACCGGGATGGGAGTTGCCGGAACCGTGGCCGCCACCGCCTGCCAGAGCCTTTCCCCCACCCGGCTCACCAGCTCCCGAAAGGCCTCTTGCGAGAGCGAGCGAACGTCCCCCACCCCTGAAAGAAGCTCGCGGGTGGATATGGGCCTGCCGAAGTTTACAGCGGCGTAGCCCAAACGATGGCCCTTACCCCGCACGCCGTTCCACAGCCACCGCAGCCCCCAGGCCGCCATTTGCCGAGCTCCGGCCACTGAAACCGGCAAGCCCAGGGCATGGGTGCGGTCCTCCAAGACCCGGTCGTAGTTGATCCCCACCGGCACAAAAACCAGATCCCTTTCCCCCTGCGGGTTAAAGCCCTTGAGGAGGTAGGAAAGCAGCCCCAGCTTTGGGGGCTGCAGCGCGCCGTCCCGGGTGAGCTTGCCTTCGGGAAAGACGCCCTGAGTCAGCCCGGCATCGGTGGCCAGCTGCACGAACCGCTCCAGAACCTTGCGATAAAGCGGATCGGAGGTGTCCCGGCGCACAAAGTAGCCCCCAAGCCGGCGGATGAGGGTGTCCAAGGGCCAAACCTTTGCCCACTCCCCCACCGCATAGGAAACCGCAGCGTGGCGGGAAACCAGGTACGCCACCAGCAGGTAGTCCAAGTTGGAGCGGTGGTTCATGAGGAACACCACGCTGTCCTCGGGGTCAATGCGAGCCAGGGCCTGGCGATCCAAAAACCCCACCCGCACCTTGTACAGGCCCCGCACCAACCTCTTGGTGACGGCGTGCCCCAGGCGGTAGTACAGGTAAACGCTAAACGTTGGCACGATTTCCCGGGCGTACACGGCCAGCAGGTCTTCCACTTCCCGCCAGCTCAGGTTTCTTTCCTTCCGGTATTTTTCGGCCAAACGCAGCACCTCGGGATCGTGCACCAAGAGCTGCTCTAAGGCTTTTTTCTTGGCCAGCTTGAAGGGTTTCAGCTTCAGGGCAAGCTTTTCGTTGATCCTCTCCACCACCGCCCGAAAGCGCTTGCGCAGCACCACCCGGACACCCGGGAGGATGAGGCGTTCCAGCACCGCCAGGCTTGCCAGAAACAGCATAAGCACAAACAACCACAGCGGCACCGAAACCGGGGTCACAAAGCCATTGTACGCTCCACTACAATGCCGCCATGGGCAAGCTTTCCCCCCAGGCCGCTTTTGAGCTGGTGCTGGTCGTGATCTTGGCCTGCGCCAACGTGGTGAGCGAGGTTTTAGGTTCCGGTAAGGCGCTGGTGGTGGCCGCCGGCGTTGTGCTCTGGGGGAGCTACCTTGCCTGGCGCACCCGCCGGGAGCCCGGCCTGTGGCGGCAGCTCCTCTGGCCTTCCCAACCTGAGACCCAGGGGCTTAGGAGCTTGGCGGCGTTCACCGGTGTTGGCGCTTTGCTTTCGGTTCTGGTGGGTATGCTGCGGGGAACCTGGCCACCGCCGGCAAGCTTTTGGCTGATCCTGGCGCTTTACCCGGTTTGGGGCACCGTCCAGCAGTTCCTGCTCAACGCGGTGCTGGCCCGGCACCTGCGGGCGCTTTTGCCTGCCGGCTGGGCTCACCTGGTGGCGGCCCTGGGCTTTGCCGTCGCCCACGCCCCCGATTGGCCGGTGGTGGCCGCTACGTTCCCGGCGGCGCTCTTTTGGGTTTGGGTTTACCCCCGGGTTTCCCACCTGCCGCTGCTCGGCACCGCCCACGCCCTTTTGGGCACCTGCTTTTTTTACCTGGTCCTGGGCCGGGATGTGGCGCAAGTCTTCTAACCCCTCAGGACGCGGGGCGTACCCAAGCTTCTTCGGGTAGGAGCGCTTTATGGCCGGCGGGGACGATCTTGCGGTAAACCTGTTCCGGGGGCCTTTTGCGTCCGTCCACAGTGAGGAGATCGGCCACGGCAATACCAAAGAGGCGCTGGTTTTCCTCCAGGTAAGGGAGGATGAGCTGCCAATCTTCGGCCGTAAGGGGGGCAAAGGCCCCGCCGTTGAGCTGCTGGTCTTCCAAAACGCCGTGGGGATCCCGCACAAAAATGGCGCCACCGGAGGCCAGGGAGAAGAGGTTGCCCCCGGGGTAAGGGGTGTCCATCTCCCGGAGCCGCCCTTCCTGATCGTAAAAAACCCCGTTGAGGATGACGAAGCCACCGCCCTGATGGGGATCCCCGGCCATGAACGACTCGGCAAGGTAATCAAGACAGGTGCCGTTGATCACCACCCGGGGCTTGCCCACGGCGTTGATCATGGGGCGGCCGGCGGCGTTGCCCAGGATGAAGGCCTCTCCGCCCTTGGCTGCATAGCCAAAGGTTTGCCCCACGTCACCGTAAACCACCAGCTTCCCGCTCTTCATGATTTGCGCCAGCTGGTCCTGGGCGGAAGCGTGCACCACGATGCAGGCACCGTCAATGCCGGAGGCCAGGTAATCGCCGGGGGAACCGTAAACGTCCACCCTGGGGGTAAGACCGTGGGCCCCCAACCCGCAGCCAATAAACCGGTGGCCGGCGCAGCCGGTGACGATCACCCGTTGCCAGCCCCGCTGGCAGTGGGCCACCAGGGCCCGGGCTAAGGAGCGGGGGCCTTCGGGGGGAAAGCCGCGGGCCTCCAGGACCAGCACCTGCTGGGGGTGAGACGGTTCCACTGCGGGTTTTTCCCAACCTGCCCAGAAAAAGCCCGGGGAGGGATGGCGGGCAATGCCGGCAACGAGCGTGGCCAGCGCTTGCTGGGTGAGGGCTACCACCCCGGAGCGCTTCATGGTTCCGGTGGGCACCCGCCGGTCCAAAAGCGCGGTGAGCACCGCTAAGGCCCGGTGGCGGTCCTCATCGCTTTGTGCCTGCACCAGGCGAGCCAAAAGGCCCTCAAGCTGGGCGTAGGAAAAACCGGCAAGCTTTTGCAGGAGCTCTGACACCAGCTCTCCGGTGGGCAGGTCCAGGGGGAGGCGCGTGGAGGCCGGGGGCTGGGGGGCAAGGGAGCCCTTGAGCCAGCCCCCAACCACCCTGGGGGGCTTTTGGTTGGGGTGGGGGGCAATAACCCGGCCAAACTTGTCGGTGCACCGCAACCGGCCACTGCCGTTGCGTTCCACCGTGAAGATAAAGGCACCTCCGTCGGTGTGGGAGCCACCCCGGGCGTTCCAGTACTGGTCCGCCACCGGCCAAAAGCGGTCATCTTCCGCGGCCAGGCTTTCCAGAGCGGCATCAATGCCCTGCTTTTCCGAAGCCGCAAAGCCCACGGCTTGCTCCCCCACCTGCAAGGCAAAGACCTGGGGGCGCAACATGGAGGTGTCGGTAATGCCCAACAGGCGGCAGGCCCGGGTTTGGGGGTCGCTGCCAGCAATGAGGAAAAACCACGGACCATCGGGGGAGCCGTGCATGTGCACGGTTTGCAGGGCCCGGTAGGTTTGCCTCTTTTCCGGGGGGAGCATGGTGAAATCCCGTTCGGTGGTGGGGGCTAAGGCCTCAATGACGTACTCCAAAGGGTAGCCGTAAACCCGGTAAAGCAGGTCAAAAACCAGAACCGCCACTTCCGTGTCGGTGAGGAACAAGGGGTAAATGGAGCGCTGGGCCAGGTAAGAAACGATGGAGGCGTAGTTGGCAAAGTCGCCGTTGTGCACCAGGGCTTCGTGCATGCCAATAAAGGGGTGGGCACCCCCGGGGTGCCATACCCGCCCTTTGGTGGGGTAGCGGTGGTGGCCAATCCAGACGTGGGCGGGGAACTCCTCCAAGCCGTAAACCCGCACCACGTCATCGCCGTAGCCCACCATCTTGAGCACCAGAAGGTCCTTGCCGTGGGACAGCACAAAGGCCCGCTTTTCACCGGTGGAAGCGTAAAAGCTGGTGTTGATGCGGTAGGTGGTCTGGTAAACGATCTCGTCATCCACGGCGCTGGCATCGGCGCCGGTAAGACTGTGCTCGGCCACAAACGCCGCCCGCACCTCCGGGAGCACGCGCACAAAGGCACCGCGCACCAGGGGAGGGGGGATTTCCAAGCCCAGGCGGTGGGCACCCTGCGGCGTAAAGGAAAAGGTGGCATCCACCGCAAAGGTCTTGCCAATGAAATCCCGGTAAAGCTCATCCCACGAGCTTTCGTCTAAAAGCGCCACCGCCAAAAGGTAGTCGTTGGCCAGGGTTTCCCGGGAAACCCCAAAAGAACCAGGATCCAGGCCTACGGCAGCAATGCCTCCCCCCTTGCCGTTGCCGCGGTTGCGCATTTGCGCTAACGCTTGCAGAAGGTGCTTGCCGGCCACCGGCACGCTGGCGGCCAGGCCAATGACCCCGCAACCTCCCTCCGCCTCGGCCTTGGCCCGGGGCAGCCTGGCCGGTGGCACCAGCCGCCGACGGGAGCTCAAGAGCAACGCAGCTAAGGCCTCACGCCTCACGACGATGCCCTCCTTTATAGACCAACAGGTCGGTTCGCCCCCGCAGTTCCCGCACGCTTTTCAAACCCAGCCGCCGGAGGATCTGCACCAGCTGCTTCCGGTAGGACTCGTACAGGTTGGAAAGGCGCTGGGCCCCCCACTCAGGGTCCACCAGCAGGGAAAGCTCGGGATCGGTGGTGGTGAGGCCAAAGGGGCAACCCCGCCCCCGCTCGCAGTTGGAACAGCGGGTGCAGCCCAGGGCAATGAGCTCGGCGGTACCCAAAATGCAGCCGTCGGCCCCCAGGGCAATGGCCTTGGCGATGTCGTAGGCGGTGCGGATGCCCCCGGAGGCCATGATCACCAGCTGGTCGCGGATGCCCTCCGCCAAGAGGAAGCGGTGCACCTTGGGGATGGCCAGCTCAATGGGGAGGGCAATGTTCTTTTTGGCAATTTCGGGGGCGGCACCGGTGCCACCGTAAGAGCCGTCCAGGTGCACGATATGGGCCCCGGCGTAGTAGCTCCCCACCGCCACCATGTCCACGTCGGTGGGGGTGGAAACCTTTACCGAAATCAAAGCTTCGGGGTTGATGGCCTTGATCCAATCCACGTGCTTCTTGTGGTCCTCCACCGAGTACACCGAGTGGAAGGGGAACGGCGAAAAGAGCGAAACCCAGGGCACGCTTTCCCGCATTTTTGCCACCGCCACCGTGGCCTTGTCACCCAAAAGGTGGCCCCCCAACCCGGGTTTGGCGCCCTGAGCGTACTTGAACTCCACAATGGGAGCCCGGGCAATGGTTTCCTCCCGCACCCCAAACATGCCGGTGGCCACCTGGGTATTCACGTGGCGGGCGTAGGGGATGAGGGCATCGGGGTAGCCCCCTTCGCCAGTGGAAGTAAAGGTGTTCCAAGCCTTGGCCACCATGGCTCGGGCCAGCATCACTTGCTCGGAAACCGAGCCGAAGGACATCCCCGCCCCGTACCAGGGGATGGGAATCACAATTTGGGGGTCGTAAGGCCTGCGGTTTAGGGGGATGGAGGTGTCAATGGGAACATCCTCGGGGAGCCACTGGTCCGGGGGCAGAAAGGCAAAATCCAAAAGGTCAAAACCGCCACCCGAGCGCCCCACCCGGTACTCCAGGTGCTCCTCCGGCGGGCACCCGTGTTGGGCCTGGTACCACCCCGAGAGGATGAGGTCCGCAGTCCAGCGGGCATCCCCCAGCGCTGGCGGGCGGAACGGCAGCTGCGGCCAAAGGGCAAAGCCCCGGTGGAGGGCGTGCCGATGTTTGGCCACGATGCGCTCCTCCAGGGTACCACCGGTGAGCGAGGGATGGCCGGCCCTCCGCACCCACACCACCGGGGCCCACTGCACCGGTTGGGGCAGCTGCTTGCGGGCTTCCCCGTCTCTGGCGGGGGCGGGGGGTTCCACCACCGGGATACCGGCAAACGCTTCCCGTTCCGCTTCCGCTTGGAACATGCAGCGGCCCACCTCCCCCCGCAAGCGGCGCACCTCCCGCAAGCCCATGGCCCCCAACACCTCCAGCAGCTGATCCCGCCAGGCGGCGGCCAGGTTGGTCAAGCGCTGCACCCCCCAGGGAACGGGAAAGCGGGGAAAGCGCACCTGGGCTTGGGAGCGCTCCCGGCACTGGCCGTAAAACCGCGCCTGCAGGGCCACCCACAGGGCGGTGTCCAGGCCCACCGCATCCAAACCGCAAATAATGGCCTTGGGCACGTGTTCCGCTTGCACAATGCCGCCGGAGCCCAAAAGCGTGACCTCCTCCCGCACCCCTTTTCTCACCAAAGCATCGTGGACGGCCCGCAGGCGCTCCCCCAGGAAGCTCTCCCCGGCTTGTCCGTGGTAGTTGGCCTCCAGGTGGAAAACCCGCACCCCCTGGGTGAACAAAGGCCAAAGGTCCTGGGCGGCGGGAAGGCGCACTGGCACCACAGCCTGGGGGAAGAGCTTCTGGACATGGGCAAATAGGCCGGCATCCCAGCTTGAAAGCTCCACCAGCCGCGGGGTAAAGGTGAGCCTTTGCAAGCTGGTCTCCTGGCCGGGGGAAACCACCGGCACCACCTGGGGCCCGGCCAGACCGTAGCGAAGCACCTGGGAAAGTGGGACAAACGCCAGGGAGTCAACGCGCGCCGCTGCTTCCACCAGCGTTTGCAACACCCGCCGCGGGGCATTGGCGGGCGGAAGGTCGTAAAAGAACGGCACCTCCATGCTGAAGGTTTTGGGCTTCGGCCCGGTGATTTGGCCGCCGGCGTCCAGGTTTAAGAAGGCCGGTTTTTCGCCTATATCCACCAGGGTGGAAATGTACTCGCGACCGTGGATCCCATCCCGGGTGGGGCGCACGATTTCCGACATGTCGGTCCACATTCCGTCCCACCCTTGACCCCCAAAGGGTCCACGGTAACCGGCTCCCCGCACCGGAACCCGGCCGGTGCGGGCTTCGAGCATGATGGTGTCCACCCAATCGGGGTTGAGGTAGGCGTCACCGAGGTTTTGCCGCTGGGGGTTGGGAACGATTTGCACCACGTGGGGGTATTGGGTGGTGCAGCGCAGGCAACCCACGCACTTCTCGTGGATCGGGGCCAGCCCCCCCACCGGCCTGCCAAACACCCCGTAAACGCAAGGTCGGGAAAGGGCCACCTGGACCCGGCCCGGACCCCGCAGGTGCAGCAGCTCCTCGGCCACCATGAAAAGCAACCGCAGCTTTTTCACCCGCACCCGAAAGCGGGAAGGGTGGGGGTACCTCTCCGGGGCCTCCTGAGTGTCAATGTGGAAGCGGTGGAAGACCACCCGTTGGGCTGGGGCGCTACCTCCGCCGGCTTGCGGTTTTGCCTCCTGACCGCCCTGCCATCCCTGCTCAAAGTGCACGGGTCCGCGTTTCATTTTGCAAAGTATCGCCAATTTTTGGGGGTGGCGTCAACCCTGTTCTTGCAGAATGACCACCCGAGAACGTTCAAATTGCAAAAATGCTTGAGCGCCATTCGTTCCCAGCCCGGAAGAGCGGCGCCGGAGCTCGCAAAAGCGGTCCCATACGTTTGCGGTGGTTAAGAAAGAGACAGGCCGGAAAAAACGTTGGCGAACGCTCACCCTTAAGCCAACGGCGCCTGATCAGAGGTGGGTGGCCTTCAGAAAGCTCGTCACGGGCTACTGGCCTGCACGGGGTTTTGCTGCCCGCCGCTCATTCCTTTCGCCTGACCGCGTCGGCGAGCTCAATGAGCACGTTGGGCTCGTCGCCCACAACCCAAGCGTCATGGCCGGGGTACATGATTGCCACATCCCCCGGACCGAACTCCATCTCGGTGCCGTCACCCATTCGAATCCGTTGCCGCCCCGCAAGAAAAATCTTCACGTGGAACCTCTGGCAGCTTTCCCCGCCAACCACAGGCTTTACGTGCTTCGACCACTGCCAGCCAGGCTCCAGGGTCTCCCGGTAAAAGGTAAGCCCACCCAGGTTCACCACATCAATCCGGCCCTTCTCGAACGGGCGGCGGGTTTCGTCGGGTGAGTCGAAGTTCTTTCCGGAAATGGCCTTAGGGTTTTCAGGCATCTCGTCCCTCCTTTCCGTCCTTCTAAACCAGTCAGGCTTGCGTCTGAGTCTAGATATGGGTCCGGAAGAGGGGGTTGTCAACGTCAGGGTGCAGCTGCAAAGGGCCATAGGGATTACCTTCCGCCAGCCGCAGGGCCCGGAAACCCGCGCGTCACGGGTTCCCGGGCGGCACAGCGAAAACCCCGCTTGGCGCCAGCAAAAGCTCCCCTGTCCCGTGGCGTATCGAGCTTGCAGTGGGCTTGTCCTGCTCGCAGGTCCGTGGGCGCACGGGCAGCGCCCCGGAGAGTGCCGCGCGATTTAAAGCATGCGGTCGGGAGGAAGCCCAGAGGGAAAGCGCCTGGGGTTGCAACCTTAACGAGAGGTTAGACGACACCCACCGGCACCGCCTCGCTTCGGAGCACCAGCTGCCCGTCTTCCACCGTGAGCGCCACGGTGTCGCCGTCTTGCACTTCGCCGGCCAGGATCATGCGGGCCAGGGGGTCCTGCACCAGCCGCTGGATGGTGCGCTTCAAGGGCCGCGCGCCAAACTCCGGGTCGTAGCCTTCGCGGGCTAAGAACTCCAGGGCAGCATCGTCGGCTTCAATGTGAATGCGGCGATCGGCCAGCAGTTGGTTCAGGCGCGAGAGCTGAATGCGCACGATTTGCCGCAGGTGCTCCATGGAGAGCTTGTGGAACACCAGAACCTCGTCAATGCGGTTTAAAAACTCCGGGCGGAAGGTGCGCTTGAGCTCGGCTTCCACCGCCGCCATCATGCGCTCGCGGTCGGCTTCGCTGAAGCTGCCGATGATGTGCGAGGCAATGTTGGAGGTCATGATGATCACGGTGTTGCGGAAGTCCACGGTGCGGCCCTTGCCGTCGGTGAGCCGGCCATCATCGAGGATCTGCAGGAGCACGTTGAAGACATCGGGGTGCGCCTTTTCCACCTCGTCCAATAGCACCACGCTGTAAGGCCTCCGCCGCACCGCTTCGGTGAGCTGGCCCCCTTCTTCGTGGCCCACGTAGCCGGGAGGGGCCCCAATCATGCGGGCCACCGAGTGCTTTTCCATGTACTCGGACATGTCCAGGCGCACCATGGCCCGCTCGTCGTCGAACAGGAACTCGGCTAAAGCCCGGGCCAGCTCGGTTTTGCCAACTCCGGTGGGACCCAGGAACAGGAAGGAACCCACCGGCCGGTTGGGATCCTTGAGCCCCGCCCGCGCCCGCCGCACCGCTTCGGAAACGGCGCGGATGGCCTCGTCTTGGCCCACCACCCGCTGGCGCAGCCGGGTTTCCATGGCCAGGAGCTTGCTTTTTTCGCTTTCCAGGAGCTTGGCCACGGGAATGCCGGTCCAGCGGGCCACCACTTGGGCCACCGCTTCTTCGGTGACCTCCTCGGCCAGGAAGGTGCCGTGGGTTTGCTGGTGGGCCTTGAGCTCGTCGCTGGCCTGGGCCAGCTCCTTTTGGGTGGCCGGGATTTCCCCGTAACGGAGCTGCGCGGCACGCTCCAAATCGCCTTCCCGCTCGGCCCTTTCCGCTGCTTCCCGGAGGGTCTCCAGGCGCTCCTTGAGCTCGCGAATGCGGGCAATGAGCTGCTTTTCCCGCTGCCAGGAAGCCTTCATGCCGGCGATTTCCTCGGAAAGCTCGGCAATGGCCTTTTCCACTTGGGCACGTCGCTCCTGGGCTTGGGGATCGCTTTCCTTGGCCAGCGCTCGCTTTTCGATTTCCAGCTTAACCAGCGCCCGCTCCTTTTGGTCAATTTCCGTGGGCAAGGAGTCAATTTCAATGCGCAAGCGGGAGGCCGCCTCGTCAATGAGGTCAATGGCCTTGTCCGGCAGGTAGCGGTCGGTGATGTACCGGTGGGAAAGCTGCGCCGCGGCCACCAGCGCCCCATCGGTGATGCGCACCCCGTGGTGCACCTCGTAGCGTTCCTTCAAGCCGCGGAGGATGGCAATGGTTTCCTCCACCGTGGGCTCGGACACCATCACCGGCTGGAAACGCCGCTCCAGGGCCGCGTCTTTTTCGATGTACTTGCGGTATTCAGAGAGGGTGGTGGCGCCAATGCACCGCAGCTCACCCCGCGCTAACGCCGGCTTCAGCAGGTTAGCCGCATCCATGGCCCCTTCCGCGGCGCCCGCCCCCACCAGCGTGTGGATTTCGTCAATGAAGAGGATGACCTCCCCCTGGGAGTCCACCACTTCCTTGATGACCGCCTTCAAGCGGTCCTCAAACTCCCCCCGGTACTTGGTGCCGGCAATTAAAGCCCCCATGTCCAAGGCCACGATGCGCCGGTTCTTCAGCACCTCGGGCACATCGCCGGTGGCGATGCGCTGGGCCAAGCCTTCGGCAATGGCGGTTTTGCCTACCCCCGGCTCACCCAAAAGCACCGGGTTGTTCTTGGTGCGGCGGGTGAGCACCTGCATCACCCGGCGGATTTCCTCGTCCCGGCCAATGACCGGGTCCAGCTTGCCGGCCCGGGCGAGCTCCGTGAGGTCCCGGGAGTACTGCTTGAGGGCCTCGTACTTGGCCTCGGGGTTGTCATCGGTGACCCGGTGGGAGCCCCGCACCTCCTGCAGGGCAGCCAGCAGCGTGTCCTTGGTGATGCCGTAGCGGGAAAGGATTTCCTGGGCGGAGGAACCCCGCACCAAGGTCAGCGCCATGAAAAGGTGCTCCACCGAGACGAACTGGTCCTGGAACTGGGGGGCAAGCTTGGCGGCGGTTTCCATCACCTGCCGGAAGTCCCGGGAAAGCTGGGGCTCTGCCCCACCCTCCACCTGCGGGAGACGATCGAGATCCCGCTTGGCTTCCGCCAACAGGGCCGGAAGCGGTGCCCCCACCTTCGCCACCAACCGCGGGGCCAGACCCTCGGGTTGCTCCAGCAGGCTCACCAAAAGGTGGCTGGGGAGCACCTCGGGGTTACCCCGGGAGCGGGCCAGGTTGAAGGTTTCTTGCAAGGCCTCCTGGGCCTTGATGGTGTAGTTCGTGGTTGCCATAGCTCCTCTCCTCGAAGCCGTGAACGGCTTCAGCTACAATTTAGGACCTGCGCGTGGAATTGTCAAGGTTCTACGTCTCCGATATCATAGGATATGAGCGTAATAGACGCAGGAGTTTTCTCGCCCCCCACCGACGCCTCGTTCGAACCCCTCGCTTGACGGTTGCCTTTTCGCTTCCTGTAGAATGCGCCGACGACACAACCGCCACGGACACCTGCGGGGAAGCTGTGGCGAGAAAGGGAGGCGTGACATGAGTGAGAAGCGCTTCACCCCGTTCGTGCCCGCCCACGTGACCATGAGTGAGTTCACGGGGCGGGCATTGTTTTTGGGCCTGGTCATGAGCGTGGTGCTGGGGGCGGCCAACGCGTACCTGGGGCTCAAGGCCGGCATGACCATTGCCGCCACGTACCCGGCGGCGGTGATTTCCATGGCCGTGCTGCGCCTCATGCGGGGGTCCCTGCTTGAGGAAAACTTCGCCCGGACCGTGGGCTCCATTGGTGAATCGGTGGCAGCCGGGGCGATCTTTACCCTGCCAGCCTTCGTGATCCTTGGCATCTGGCAGTTCAACACGGTCAAGGATTACGTGCTGGCCAGCGCCCTCATGATCGTCGGCGGCATTTTGGGGATCATGTTCGTCACCATGCTGCGGCGGGTCATGGTGGAAGACCCGGAGCTTCCCTTCCCCGAGTCGGTGGCGGCCGCGGAAATCCACAAGGCAGGCCAGCGGGGAGCCGAAGCCGCGGTGCAGCTCTTCAAGGCCATGGGGGTGGGCGCCCTCATCAAATTTTTGGGCGATTTCGGGATTTTCCGTGCGTCCAACGAGTTTTTCCTTAAAGTGGGGGAAGCGGGCAAGAGCCTGGTGCGGTTGGGTTTCCAAAAGGACGCCTACGCGGTGCAGGGCCTGGGTGGGGTTTCGACCATCTCGGCCCCGGCGGTGAGCCCCGCGTACATGGGCGTGGGCTACATCATTGGCCCTACCCTGGCCGCCCTGAACTTTGCCGGCGGCCTTTTGGCCTGGGGTCTTTTCGTGCCGCTCCTGGTGTTCTTTCTCGGTCCCTCGATGATGGACGGCTTTGCGGCATCGCTGGGTGTGGAGCCGGGCAGCCAGCACGCTTGGGCACTGCTTGCGGACCGCCTGTGGAAGTTCATCGTGCGCCCCATTGCTGTAGGGGGCATGCTGGTAGGGGCTGGCTACACCCTTTACCGCATGCGCGCCAACCTCAAGGCCGGCCTCGCCCGCTCGGTTTCCGACCTCAAGAAGTCCGCAGCGGCCACCGATTCCACCGAAAGGACCGATAAGGACCTGAGCTTCAAGGTGGTGCTTTTCGGCGTGGCGGTGGTTTTCGTGCTTATGGTGATCCTCTACAACTATTTTGCGGGCAAAATCGGTGGAGCCATTGCTGCTGCGGCCGTAATGCTGGTGACCGGCTTTTTCTTTGCCGCGGTTTCCGGCAATTTGGTGGGGATGATCGGCTCCTCCAACAACCCCATCTCGGGTTTGACCTTGGCCACGCTCATTGTAGCCGCCCTCACCATGGTTATTGTGGGGGTTTCCGGCATGCAAGGGGTGGCCGCGGTTTTGGGCGTGGCCAGCGTGGTGTGCGTAGCGGCAGCGGTGGCCGGTGAGATGCTCCAGGACCTCAAAGTGGGGCACATCCTGGGCGGTACCCCCTGGAAAATGCAGGTGGGTGACCTCATCGGCGTGGTGGTGGCTGGTTTGTTGCTGTTCTTCCCGCTTTACGTTTTGCACTTCTCCAACATCAAACAAGGTGGTACCGGCTTCGGCGACAAGGCACTGGCTGCTCCGCAAGCGGGGCTGATGGCTACCCTCTCCCAGGGCATCGTGGGCGGGGAAATGGCCTGGCCTTTGGTGATCGTGGGCATCGTCATGGGCTTTGCCCTCATCCTTGTCAAGGTGAAGAGCCCCATGCTTTTTGCGGTGGGCATGTACCTCCCGCTGGAAACCACCTTTGCCATTTTTGTGGGCGGAGTCATCCGCGCCATTGTGGACAAGATGGTTGCCAAGCGGGGTTACAACGACGCGCAAAAGGCGCGGGTGGAAAACGCCGGGGTGCTGGCCGCCTCTGGCTTAATTGCCGGCGAGGCGCTCATGGGCTTGGTGGTGGCCGCCGTGGTGTTCTTCCGGGACAAGGCTTTTTACAGCCTTGCTGAGTGGATCCCCGGTTGGCATGCCCCCGGCATCCTTGCTTTGCTCTTTGCCTTGGCCATTGCCGCTTACCTCATTGTCGTACCCCTGGGCAAAGCCGGCGCTGCTGATGAGCCGGCGCCGCCCACGGCGGTAATGTAGGCGTTCCATGCGGGGGCGGCGGGCGCCGCCCCCGCTTTTCCCTATGAGCTTGCGCATTGCTCAGGTTTTGGAGAAAACCTCCCTGGCCACCGGCTCGGTGCGGCAAATGCTGGAGGCGGCCCGGGAGCTTTCCCGCCGGGGCCACCAGGTGGTGGTGGTCACCCGTCCCGATCCCCGCCTGGCCGCCGAGCTCACCAACACCGCCGTGCACTACCACCCTCTGCCGCTGCGCCACGAGCTGGACTGGCTTTCCGCCCGGGCCTTTGCCCACCTGGCCCAGGAAATGCACCTGCAGGTGGTGCACGTGCACAAGGGCATTGCCCATGCGGTGGCTTTGGCCGCCACCTTCATGGGGGCGCGCTACGCGCTGTTCGTGAACCGTGGGGTGTCTTTCCCGGTGGGCTTTTTTTCCCGTTGGAAGTACCGCTCCCCAAGGGTGACCAAGGTGGTGGCGGTGTGCGACGCCATCCGTCAGGTAGTCCTAAGCTCCACCGGCCTTCCCGCCCACAAGGTGGTCACGGTTTACGCCGGTGTGGACACCGACCGGTTTGACCCCCAGCGGGTAGACCCGTTCCGTTTTCGCCAGGAGCTGGGGCTAAGCCCCGAAGTGCCGTTGGTGGGCCACGTGGGCATTCGCGACTGGAAGGGGTGGCGGGAGCTTCTGGCGGCGTTCGTGGAGGTGCGCCGTAAAGTGCCCACTGCCGAGCTGGTGCTGGTGGGCTGCTCTTCGGAAACCCAGAAAGAGGCCGTGCTGCAGTACGCCCGAAGCCTGGGCTTGACCCGCGGGGTGCATGCCACCCTGGCTCGCACCGACATGCCCGAGGTGCTGGCGGCTTGCCAGGTGGTTGTGGACCCCTCCTGGGCCGGCACCGGCATCACCGGCACCATCCGTGAGGCCATGGCGTTGGAAAAAGCCGTAGTGGCCACCGCCGTGGGCGGCAACGGCGAGCTGGTGAAAGACGGGGAGTGCGGCCTCCTCATCCCGCCGCGGGACGTGGCCTCCCTGGCCGCCGCCATTGTGCGCCTGCTTGCCGATAGGGAGCTGGCGTTGCGTCTTGGCCAGGCTGCCAGAAGCCGTGTGGTGGCGGGCTTTTCCACCACCGTCCGCGGCCAGCGCTTGGAAAGCCTTTACACCGAGGCCGTGACTCAGCTCGGTCTGTAAGACGGCCACAATTTCTTGCCCTGGGAAAAAGTCGGTGACCTGCAGGCGGAACCTTAAAGCCGCAACGAGGTCACCCACACCTCCCGCCGGCGGGGGCCGTCCAGCTCCAGGAAAAAGATGGCCTGCCAGGTGCCCAGCTTGAGCTCGCCTTCGCTGATGGGCACCGTCACCGAAGACCCCACCAGGCTTGCCAGCACGTGGGCGTCGGCGTTGCCCTCCACATGCTTAAACGGAATCTTGGGCAGCATGGCGGCCAGCGAGCTTAAAATGTCCTCCCCCACCGCCGGGTCAGCCCCTTCGTTGATGAGCACAGCGGCGGTGGTGTGGGGCACAAAAATGTGGCAAACCCCTTCTTCCACGGATGAGGCGGCCACCGCTTGGGCCACAAAGGCGGTGATGTCCAAAAGCTCCCGTCGCCTTCTGGTTTGCAGGTGGATCTTGTCCATAAGCCACCTCAAGGCCCTTCCGCGGCAGCTTCGGGCCAGTACAGGGCGCGATAGCCCTGGGCCAAAAGCATCACCCGGTGCACGTAGTCCCAGGTTTCGGGAAGCTCCAAGCTTTCCACAAAAAAGGGCCCGCCCTGGCGTCCCGCCCGCTCCCAGGCCGGCCAAACCCGGCTTTCTCCGGCGTTGTAGGCCGCCAGCGCCGCCTCCCAGGAGCCAAAGCGCTGCCGAAGCTTAGCTAAAAACGCAGCGCCGGCGTTCAGGTTGGTTTGCGGATCCTCCAGAGCTCTTGCCGGAAGCCCGGCGGTTTCCGGCAAAAGCTGCGCCAACCCCACCGCGCCTTTCGCCGAGCGAGCCCGGGGGTTAAACGCCGATTCCTGCCGTACGAGGCCCGCCAGTATCCACGGCGGCACGCCGTGGGCTTGCGCGGCGGCCTCCAGCTCGGGACGGAACGGCAGCGGCAGGTACTGGACCAAAAGCTCCCGGGAAAGCCCCGACCACGGCCCGGTAAAAAGCCGGGGCTCCGCCCGCACCAAAAGGGGGATGGCGTCCTGCGGCGGGAATTCCCCCAACCGCACCAGCCCCAGCCAAGCCGGGCCGGTCACCCGGGCTTCTTCCAGCTCGGCCCGCCAACCCAAAACCACATCGGCCACCCGCCCGGCCCGCAGCCACCAGGTGGCCCAGGGTGGGGGTTGGAGCGCGGACGGGGGATCTTGCGCCGCCTTCCAGCTCACGGTGGCGCGGGAAAGCCGAGCTGCCCACTGGGCGGGAAGGTCAGGGTGGCCGGAAGCTGCCAGCTGGCGCAGGGGTTCCGGGTTTTTCCGCCGGAGCTCCAGCCACCCGCTCCAGAACGCCGAAAGCCGCGAAAGCCGCGGGCCCACCGCCTCCGGGGGCAGCGGAAGCACGGTTCCCCGCTGGGCAAAGGCCATAAGTGCCCGCCGGGCCACCCACTCCCAACGGGCGGGCTTGAAGGCCGCACTGGCCTTCAGCAACCCGGGCACCTCCCCCCACCGCCCTTGCTCCAAAAGCGCCTCGGCCAGCAGCAGCTGGGCCTCGGCCCGCTCCCCGCCGGTGGCGCGCTTTTCCGCCTCCCGGGCCGCGCCCGCCACCCGGGAAAACCACGCTAACCGCTCCTGCCCCTCCGCCCGCCAGGCCTGCTGCCGCAAGGCCTGCGCCAAAAGCAGGTAGCGCTCGGCCGAACTGGCCGGCAGTCTCTCCGCCCACCGCTGGGCTTCCCCGGAGCGCCGCAGGACCAGCGCCGCCTTGGCCGCCACCGCCGCAGCCCCCACCCGGGAAGCTGCCTTTAACGCGGAAGGGGCATCCCCGGCCGCCAAAAACCCCTCGGCCACCCTCGCCCACTGGCTGGCAGCAAACCCTTTTGCCAGCTTTTCCCAATCCGCCTGGGGGAAAGCCTGCGGGAAGTCCCGGGGGGCTTCCAGGAGCAGCTCCTTTTGCTGACGGTCGCTTTCTTCAGGCCAAAGCTGGGCGTAAAGGGCCCGGGCCCGGGAGCGGTTGGCCGGGGAAAACGCTTCGGGCGGCGGCAATAGGCGCCTGGCTTCTCCGATTTGCCCCCGCCGCCCCAGGGCCTCTCCGGCAGCCAGCAGCACCCGCTCCCGGCCTTCGATGGGAAGCCAGGAGGCGTTTTGCAGCTGCGCCACCAGCGCCGCCGAGGGAGCACGCCTGGCGGCTTCCTCCAGCCGCCGGGCGGCCACTGCCCCAGGCCCACCGGTGGGCTGGGCCAGCGAAAAGGCCCGCAGCGCCGAGGCAGGTGAGCCCGCATCGCAGGCGTACAGGCCCCACAGCAGCGCCGCCTCCCGCCGTTCCTCCGGCGGCCCCGAAACCGCCACCTTCAGGCACGCCTTAGCCTTTTCTGCCGCTCCTCCTGGCGTCGTGAGGGCGGCGGTGAGGGTCGGAACCGGGGGCTTTTTGGCGCAGGCGAAGAGGCCAAGCAGGGCCCAGAGCCCGAGCCTACAGGCCCAGCGCGTCCGGATCGCCATCAGCTAAGGTGCGCACCAGCTCCTCGTAAAAGTAGTCGGAAACCGCCCGCACCTCCGGCGGGATTCGCTGCTCGTACATTTCCCGGGAGCGGTCAATGTCCTCCTTCAAGCGGGCGTAAATGTCGCGGTTGGCCTTTCCCTCCTGCACCGCCTGCTCGTTGTAAAGCCGGATTTCGGAAACCAAAAGCCGGGCAAAGCGACGGGCCTCCTCGTGCTTGCGTTCCTCTTCCGGCGAGCGGGGAGGGGTCACCGGCGCCACCTCCAGCCGCTGGGTGGCCGAAAGGTCCGTCTCCGTCGCCACCGATGGAGCCGGCTCGGGTGTGGGCACCGGGGGTGGAGGTGCTTCCGGCTGGGGTTCGGGGGCTTCCTCTGCCCACTCCGGGGCCGAAGTCGGTTCTTCAAAGCCAAAGCTTGGCTCCGCCGCCGGTACCTGAGTGGGCCGCAGGTCCTCCACCGGCGCCAACGCCGGGGTAGGCGCCGTGGGCCGTACGGCGAGGGTCTCCAGCTGCAAGCCCACCAGGTAGGTGTACAGCTGCACCCACTCCACGGCCAGGCCCCGCTCCCCCTCTTCCGCCAGCAGGGCCCCTACCACCTTGCCCCGCAGCGACATGGGCAGGAGCAGCACGGAAGCGCCGGGGTTGCGCAAGAACTCCCGCAAGAGGGGATCATCCTCGGCCCGCACCAGAACCGGCTGGCCCGCCGCCGCCTTGGCAAAGGCCGGGGACGTTTCTACAGCTCCCTGCCAGCGGCGAACGGCCTCCGGATCAAAGCCGGCCCCGCTCCAGCCCATGACCTTGCCATCGCGGAACACCAGGATGGCCCGACCACCGGCGTAAGGCTCCAGGGCCCGCAAGAGGCCCTGCAGCACCTCCGATTGGGCCCGCCCCGCGTCCAGCTCCCGCACCGCCGAAAGCTCGAGGGTGGCTTGGGGCTCGGGCTCCCGTACAAAATCCTGCACCGAGGAAAGCGGAAACAGGACCTCGGGATCGCTGGGCAACACCAAATCCACATCGGCCACAATTCGGCTGGCCGCCTCTTGCACTTCCCGGGCCACCGTGTCCAACTTGGCCCGCAAAAGCTCCAGCGCCGCTTCGCGCACCTGCTGTAGGTGAGCTAAAAGTGCCTCTTTATCGGTCATGGGAACCTCCTGGCCATGTGCCTCTCGCATTATTGGCTGCAGGGGCGTAAGTGTCAAGAAAGCGCTTGCGTTGGGTGGCGTAGTTTGCTACTTTTTTCACGAGAGGAAGGAGGAGATCCCATGCGGGTCCCAACCGTTCTGGTGGCTTTAACCGTCATAGCTTTGGGGGCATGCGGGGGCAAGAAGGAAGAGCAAACCGCCAAGGTTAACCTCGGGGAGCAACTTGCCAAGGTTAAGGCGCTGCATGCGCAACACCTGGAAAAGGCGCAAAAGCTCAGGGAGCTCCGCAACGAGCTGGCGAGCCTCAAGGCCAAGCCCAAACTGGACGCCGTGGAAAGCCAGCGGAAACAGGCCCTGGAGGAGGAAATCAAGCAAGCCTCCAAGGAGCTGGATAAGGTTTTCACCGACGACCAAAACGAGCTGGCCAGCTTCCTCAACACTGCTCTCAACGACGCTCCCCAGGCTCCAGAGACCCTGGAAGGGCTCAAGATTTACGCCGAAGACACCATCCTCAACGCCAAGGACTTCATGAACGAAGCGGGCGACTACCGCAAGGCGGTGGAGCTTTTGGAAACCGCGCAGAGCTACTTCGAAGGGGTTTCCGCGCCGGTTCCTGCCGAGCTGAAGAGCCTCTTGGAAGAAGCCCGCAAGTTCCGCTTCATCACCAAGGAGCGCTTTGACCAAGTGCAAAAGGGCATGACTGCCGAACAGGTCAAAGCCATCACCGGCACGCCTTTGGCCCTCAACATCCGCGAGCAGGAGGTTAAGGGCAAGAAGGTGACGATCTGGTTGTTCCGCAGCGAAAGCGGGGACATCGCTTCGTTCTTCTTCGACGACAAGGGCAAGCTCTACAGCAAGGACTGGAAAGCCGGCAAGTAACCCTCTCGTTGACGGCGGTCGGCAGATCCGGTAGACTTAACGTTCGCGCGGCTGCTCCGGCAGCACTCAGGCGCGGAGAGGGGGTGACGGTTTTTATGCCTACGGTCGTTCACGTGCGCGAGAACGAGTCGTTTGAGCAGGCTCTGCGCCGTTTCAAGCGCAAGTGTGAAAAAGCCGGCATCCTCTCGGAAATCAAAAAGCGCCAACACTACGAAAAACCCTCGGAGCGGCGTAAGCGCAAGCTCATCCAGGCGCGCAAGAAGCTTTTGCGCAAGCTTGCCCAACAGAGGAAAGCCGGCCTCCTGTAAGCCCTATGCACCAAGCTCTGGCAGCGCTGGAGTGGCAGCAGGTGCTGCAGCTGGTGGCATCCTTCGCCCGCACCGGCGCCGGCCGTGATCTTGTACTCAACACAGCCCCCGCCTTTGGGCCGGGGGCTTTTCGTGCCTACGGCCTGGCCCGGGACATGGCTCAGCTTCTGGCACGCTCTGGGACGCTGCCGCTTTCCTCCCTTGAGGGGCTTTCGCTCTTGCAAGCCCCGGAAGGGGGCTGGAGCCCTCAGGAGCTTTTAGAGCTGGTGGCGCTGGTGCGCACGGTGGAAGAGGTGCGGCAAGCGGTTCTCGCCAGCTCCCCCGGGCCTTTTTTGGGCGAGCTGGTGGCTGAGCTTCCCAACCTTTCGGGGTTTTTGGCCTGGTGCCAGGCGCGTTTGGATGAGGAAGGGCACATCCTGGATGCCGCCTCCCCAGCCTTGGCCCAAGCCCGCCGCAACCGCGAGCGCCTTCGGCAAACCCTGCAGCAGGAGCTGGACAGCCTCGCCCGGCAGATGCCGTTTGCTTCAGGTCCTTTCACGCTCCGGCGGGACCGCTACTGCTTCCCCATCCCCGCAACGGAAAGGGGAAAGGTTCAGGGCTTGGTTCTGGACGCCTCAGGGAGCGGCGCCACCCTATTTGTGGAGCCCTTTTCCCTGGTGGAGCTCAACAACGCTTTGGCCCAGGCGCAAGCGCAAATTCGTGAGGAAGAGGAGCGGATTTTGGGGGAACTGCGGGCGGCCTTCCTTTCCCGCCGTCAGCAGCTTCTGGCGGCCGGCCAGGTGCTGGCCACCCTGGACGCCTTTCAAGCCCGGGTGCTGTTCGGCCAGCATGCCCAAGCTCGCCTCCTGCCCCCAGGGGAAGGGGAGGTTTTCCGGGTGGTGGAAGCCCGCCACCCGCTCTTGGACCACGAGCTTGCCCCCCTGCGCGAAAAGGTGCTGGGGGAAGCCGGCAACCGCCAGCCGGTGGTGCCCACCACCCTGGAGTTTCCGCCGGAGGTGCGGGTGGTGCTCATTTCCGGCCCCAACGCCGGGGGCAAAACCGTGGCTTTGAAGACCATCGGCCTTCTGGTGCTGATGGTGGCGGCGGGCATCCCGGTGCTGGCGGAAGAGGGCACAAAGCTTCCCGAGGTTTCCGGGGTCTTTTGCCACATCGGCGACGAGCAAAACGTGCTGGCCGAGCTCTCCACCTTCCAGGCAGCCATGACCGCCACCGCCTCGCTGCTCGCCCGCACCGACCCTTCCCCGCTGGTGCTCTACGACGAGCTGGGCTCCGGCACCGACCCGGAAGAGGGGCAAGCGCTGGGGGCGGCGCTCCTGGAGGAGCTGGCCTCCCGCCGGTGGTGGACGCTGGCCACCTCCCACCTTCTGGGCTTGGCGGTGCACGTGGACAACCTCCCCGGCGCAGCCAACGCCGCCATGGGCTTCGACGAGCAAAGCCGGCGCCCCACCTACCGCCTCACCTTGGGAAACCCCGGGCGCTCCCGGGGGTTGGCCCTGGCCCGGGCGTGTGGGCTGCCGGAAACCTTGCTGCAGCGGGCCGAAGCGCTGCTTTCCGGGGCTTACGTTTCCCTGGACCGCTACCTGGCGAAGCTGCAAGCGGAAATCGAAAACCTCCAGGAAGCCCAACGCCGCCTGGCTGTGCAGGAGCTTGAGCTACAACAAGCCCAGAAGGAGCTGCAAGCGCAAGCACAAGCTCTGGCCGAGGAAAGACAGCGGCTCCGTCAGTCCCTGCAAGGGGAGCTCAGCAAGCTGCGACAGCACGCCCAGGAGCAATGGCAGAAGGTCATGGCGGAGCTGGAAGCGGCAAAACGGGAAGGCCAGCTCCCCGGCCGCCGCAAGCTCGCCGCCCTGCGCTCCCAAGCTCTGGCCCTTTCGCTTCCCGAACCTACCGAAAGCCCCCAGGAAGAAGCTTGGGAGCCGGGAACGGCGGTGGAGGTCCAGGGATTTCCGGGGGAAGGGAGGGTGTTGCGGGTTTTGGGGCCGAGGCTGGAGGTGGCCATTGCCGGCAAAAGGGTTTGGGTGGAAAGCTCGTCTTGCCGACCGGTTTCCCCCTCAAAGGCCCAAACCCAGCTCACCGTCGAGGCCGCTCCCGGCGGTCAGGAGCTTTCGCTTTTGGGTTTGGATCGGGAGGAGGCCCGGGCGCGGTTGGAAAAGTTCCTGGATGCCGCTTTTTTGGCGGGAGCGCGGCAGGTGCGCATCGTCCACGGCCACGGCAGCGGCACCTTGCGGCGGATGGTGTGGGAGGTGCTGAAAGGGCACCCCGCCGTGGTTTCCTACGCCCATCCCCCCCAGTACCGGGGGGGAACCGGGGTGACGGAAGTGGAGCTGGGGTCCTAGGCCATGGCGCTTTACGACCTCTCTCGCGAGGTTTTGGAGCAGGTACGGCAAGCTGCCGACATCGTGGCGGTGGTGGGCGAGCAGGTGAGCCTGCGCAAGGCCGGAAAGGACTTCGTGGGGCTTTGTCCGTTCCACGGCGAGCGCACGCCTTCCTTTTACGTTTCCCCGGAAAAGGGCACCTTTTACTGCTTTGGCTGTCGCAAGGGCGGCAGCGTCTTTGACTTCGTGATGGAAACCCAGCACCTGTCGTTTCCCGAAGCGGTGGAGCTTTTGGCCAAGCGGTTTGGGGTGCCGCTGCCGGCAGCCACCGCCGAGCGGAGACGGCGGGACGATCTGGCCCAGCAAATCAACCGAGCTTTAGAAGCCGCGCAGGCGTTTTTCCTCTCCCGGGTTTCCCACGATCGGCCGCGGGCTTTTTTGGAAAGCCGGGGCATCCCGTTGGTGCAAGCCCAGGAGCTGGGCTTGGGCTTTGCCCCTCCCGGCTGGCGGGAGCTTTTGGAGCACCTCCAGCGCCAGGGCTTTTCCGAGCAGGTGCTGAAGGCCGCCGGGTTGGTGGTGCAAGGGGAGCAGGGCCGCCTGTGGGACCGCTTCCGCGACCGGGTCACGATTCCCATCCGCAACTTCCGGGGTGAGCTTTTGGCTTTTGGTGGCAGGGCTCTGGGGGAGGCCCAGCCCAAGTACCTCAACTCCCCAGAAACCCCGGTGTTTTCCAAGTCCACCGTGCTCTTTGGGGGACCCAAAGCCGCCCAGGCCATGGCCCAAGCAGGCGAGGTCATCCTGGTGGAAGGTTACTTCGACTGCCTTTCCCTCCAGCTCGCCGGCTTTCCCCACACCGTAGCCACCCTGGGCACCGCCCTTTCCGACCACCACGTGCGGGATTTGAGCCGGCGGGTACAGCGGGTGTTTCTTTGCTACGACGGGGATGCCGCCGGCCGCCGCGCTACCCAAGCGGCCTTGGGGGTGCTGCTGGCCGCCGACCTGGAGGTGCGGGTGGTGGTGCTGCCCGAGGCCAGTGACCCCGACCTCTTCATCCGCCAACAAGGCCCAAAGGCCTTTTCTCAGCTTTTGGCTCAAGCTTTAGGTCCCGCTGAGTTCCTCTTGCAGCAGGCCGGTGACTCCCTGGCCGCCCGTCGAAAGCTTCTGCCCAAGGCCTTGGAGATCATCGAGAGCTGCCCCAACCCGGTGCGGCGCTACGTCCTCATGGAGGAGCTGGCCCGCGGGGCGGGGGTTCCGGTGGACCAGGTGGCACCCTTCACCGTCCCCAAAACCACCCAGGCCGGAGAGGAGCCCCGCATCCCCCCGGGGGAGCTGGCGCTCCTGCGGGGGCTTTTGCTGGACACCCCACTGGAGCGACGCCCCCAGCTTTTGAACCGTATCCCCGTGGAGGAGCTGCAGCATCCGCTATGCCGGCAGGTGATGGAGTTTTTGCAAAGTTTGGAGGTTTCCGGGACACCCCTTGAAATTTCTGCCCTCAGCACCCACATTAATGAACGTGAGGCGCGGCGTCTGGTAGCCGCGCTTGAGTATGAGGCTCCTCCCACCAGTGAGGAGGGGCTCGAGAGAATTCTGAGGGAACTTTGGGAACGACAGAGGAAAAGACAGCTCGCCGCCTTAAGCCAGGAAATCCGGCGGGCCCAGGCAGAACAAAACAGGGAAGCGCTGGCTCGAGCTTTGGCCGAGATGCAGGCCCTTATGCGCCAAGCCGGCGACCCTCATTGAGGAGGGAAAGGTGGATTTTGACCGCGACGTCACCACTTTGAGCTTGGAGGAGAAGTACCCTGAGCTGCCCCGCCTTCTCCAGCTGGGGAAGGAGCGGGGGTACGTTTTGGTGGACGAGATCCTGGAGATCTTGCCCGAGGAAGTGGCAGCAAGCCCTGAAGAGCTGGACGAAATTTACCTGCGTTTTTCCGAAAACGACATTGAGGTCATCGAAAGCCAGGAGAAAGCTGCCACCTTTGAAGAGGAAGCCGAGCGCGCCAGCAACCCAGAAGCGGCCGCCGCGCCCCTGCTGGAGGAGGAGCTGGAGCGTACCAACGACCCGGTGCGCATGTACCTCCGGGAAATGGGCACGGTGAAGCTTTTGGATAAGGAAGGCGAGGTGGCCATTGCCAAGCGCATCGAGGCCGGTGAAGCCAAGGTGTTCTGCGCCCTGGCTTCCTCCCCCAAGATCCTGGAGCTCTTCCTCCGGGCCAACGAGGCCGCCCGTCGCGATCGCCGCCTGAACCGGGACCTTTTGGCCGGGCTTTCGGTGAAGCTCGACGAACGCTCCTTGGGCCGGGTTTCCGAAACCATGGAGATCTTTGCCAAGATCCACGAGCTGGACACGGCCTCCAAGGAGGTTAAGGAGCAGCTGCGGAAGGCCAAGAAGGGCAGCAAGAAGGCGCAGGAGCTGGAGGCCAAGCTGGACCAGCTGGCCGGGGACATTTCGGTGCTGGTACGCTCCACCGACTTCACAACCCAAACCCGCAACCGGCTTTTGGCGTTTTTGGGCGAGGTGGAGCGGCAGTTCTCCATCCCCATTCAAACCATCCGCAAGGACGAAGCCAAGCTCAAGACCGAACGCAACGCCGAGCGCCGTGCCTTTTACGAGGAACGCATCGAACGCTACCGCCAGGAGCTGGCCCGGCTGGAAGCGGAGTACGGCGTGCCTTACGAGGAGTTCAAGCGGGTGGTGGCACAGGTGAGGGAGGGCGAGCGGGAAACCGATGAAGCTAAGCAGGAGCTCATCGTTGCCAACCTCCGCTTGGTGGTTTCCATTGCCAAGAAGTACACCAACCGCGGGTTGCAGTTCTTGGACCTCATCCAGGAGGGGAACATCGGCCTCATGAAGGCCGTGGACAAGTTCGAGTACCGCCGGGGTTACAAGTTCTCCACCTACGCCACCTGGTGGATCCGCCAGGCCATTACCCGCGCCATTGCCGACCAGGCCCGCACCATCCGCATCCCCGTGCACATGATTGAAACCATCAACAAGCTCACCCGCTGCCAGCGGCAGCTGGTGCAGGAGCTGGGGCGCGAACCCACCTCCGAGGAAATTGCCGAGCGCATGGAAATCCCCGTCTCCAAGGTGCGCAAGATCATGAAGATTGCCCAGGAGCCCATTTCCCTGGAAACCCCCATTGGCGAGGAGGAGGATTCCCACCTGGGCGATTTTGTGGAGGACAGCTCGGTGGTTTCCCCCATCGACGCGGTGATTGCCGCTTCCCTGCGCAAGCAAGCGGAAGCCGTGCTGCGCACCCTTACCCCCCGAGAAGCGGAGGTGCTGCGCCGGCGTTTTGGCATTGGCGATGGGACCGAGCACACCCTGGAAGAAGTGGGCAAAGCGTTCAACGTCACCCGCGAGCGCATCCGGCAAATCGAGTCCAAGGCGCTGCGCAAGCTGCGGCACCCGTCGCGAGCCAAGCACCTCAAGCCGTACCTGGACGTCATCGGCTAGCGTCAGCGCCCCGTACCTTGTGGGGTTTCGGCTGCCGGCGTACAATTCGCCCTGGGGACGCCCGGCCCCAGTCGGTCTGTGCTCTCTACAGGGAAGCGGCAGCAGTGGTGGCACCGGCTGCGGGCAGAGGACATGGGCGAGAGGGGTCCATAGCTCAGCGGTCAGAGCTGCCGGCTCATAACCGGTAGGTCCCAGGTTCGAATCCTGGTGGACCCACCACATGGGAGGAAACGCTTTGGATACGCGCCTGAAGCTGCAGTACTTTGTGACCCTGCAAACCCTTCTCGAGCAACGGCGCCAAGCCCGCTTTCTTTTGGAAAACCCACCGGAGGAGCTCGCCAGCCACCAGGCCCGTTTTGCCGAAAGGCGCAGGCTCCTGGAAGCTAAAAAGGAAGAGTTGGCCAGAGTAAAAGCCGAACAGGTCGCCCTGCAGCAAGAGGTGGACTCCCTGCACAAAGAGCGGGAGCACTTCCGCAAGCAAAAGAGCATGGTCACCAACATGCGTCAGCTGCAAGCGGTGGTTTCCGAGCTGGACCACGTGGAGGCTGAGCTCAAAACCCGGGAGGAAAAGCTCCTGGCCCTCTGGCAACAGCTGGAAGCCCTGGAAAAGGACGTGGCCAGCTTGTCCCAAGAATCGGACGAGGAGCGCCAGGCCCGGGAACAGCTGGAAGCCGCCTTTGCCGTGCAAAAACAAAAAGCCGAGCAGGACCTGGCGCGCATTGAAGCGCGTTTGCGGGAAACCCAAAAGCTCATGGGCAACGCCAGCTGGGAGGAGTTCAAGAAGCTGTGGAACAGCCGCAAACCCACGGCCGTGGTGCCCATGGACGGCGACTCCTGCTCCGCCTGCCACGCCCAGCTGCGCCCGCACCTGGTGCAGGTGGTGAAGTCGGCGGCCGAGCTGGCCTACTGCGACTCCTGCCGGCGGCTCCTGTACGATCCGGAAACCGTTCAGCCCTTGGTCTTTGAACCATGAGCTTTTTCCGCGTGGAAATTGACGGTGGCGCCTGGGGCAACCCCGGCGAGGCGGGGGCCGGTGTGGTCATCATCCACCCCGACGGCCAGCGGGAAGAGCACACCGTGTACTTGGGGCACGCCACCAACAACGTGGCCGAGTACGCAGCGCTGTTGGCAGCCCTTCGAAGGCTTTTGGAGCTTCAAGCCCAGGAGGTGGCCATCCAAACCGACTCCGAGCTTTTGGCCCGCCAGCTCACCGGAAGCTACAAAGTGCGGGCGCCTCACCTCAAGCCCCTGTGGGAGCAAGCGCAAAAGGCTCTGGCCCGGTTTTCCCGGGTGGACATCCGCGCCGTGCCGCGGGAGCAAAACACCCGCGCCGACCGCCTGGTGGCCGAAGCCATTGCCCACAAGCGCTCCACCTTGCCTTCGCCGCTAGTCCCATGAGCACGGTGGCTGCCAACCTGGCCGCGGTGCGGGAGAGGATCGCCCAGGCCTGCCAGAAAGCTGGTCGAAACCCCCAAGAGGTAAAGATCCTGGCGGTCACCAAGACCCACCCCGCCCAGGTGGTGGAGGAAGCCATTGCCGCCGGCGTGGACGCCATTGGCGAAAACCGCGTGCAGGAAGCAGCCGAAAAAAGGCCGGCGGTGCGCCTCCCCGCTTTCTGGCACCTGGTGGGCCCGCTGCAACGAAACAAGGCCAAAAAAGCCATCGAGCTCTTTGACCTCATCGCCACCGTGGACCGCGTGCCTTTGGCCGAAACCCTGGAAAAGCTCTTAGCAAACCGGGCCAAGGTCATGCCGGTGATGGTGGAGGTCAACGTGGGGCGGGAGCCGCAAAAGAGCGGCGTGTTGGAAGAAGAGCTCCCGCCCCTTGTGAGCTTCCTGCTTTCCCATTGCCCGCACCTGCAGCTTCTGGGGCTTTTGACGGTGCCACCTTACCACCCCGACCCCGAACGCTCCCGCCCCCACTTCCGGCGCTTGCGGGAGGTGGCCCGGCAGCTGGAGGCGGCTTTTCAGCTGCCGCCCCTGCAGCTTTCCATGGGCATGTCCGAAGACTTCTGGGTGGCGGTGGAAGAGGGGGCCACCTGGGTGCGGCTGGGGCGAGCGCTCTTTGGGGAACGCCGGTAAGCGGCGTCACTTTTTTGCGGCCGTGGTAAGCTCAAGATGATTAGGGAGGTTAACCACATGCACCGGCTCACACCGTTGGAGATTCAAGGGGCCTCCTTCCCCAGCAAGCTGCGGGGCTACGACCCGGACGCCGTGCGGGAGTTCCTGCGCGGGCTTGCCGAGCAGGTGGAGGAAGAGGCCAAGCTGCGGGGGGAGCTGCGGGCCCAGGTGGAGATGCTCTCCCGGCAGCTGGAGGAGTACCGGTCGCAAAGCGAGGCGCTCAACGAGGCACTCATTGCCGCGCAAAAAACCGCGGAAGCCACCGTGGCCAAGGCGGAAGCGGAAGCCCAAAGGATCATCACCGAAGCGCAAGCCCTGGCCGATCGGCTGGTGGAGGAAGCCCGCCAGCGCGCGGAAGCGGTGGAAACCGTCATTGCCCAGCTGAAAAGCCAGAGGCGTTCGGCCCGGGCCGATCTCAAGCGGCTGGCCGAGCTCCTGCTGGGGCTTGCCAAGGACGACGAAGCCGCGGAAAAGCGGGAAAACGAGGCTTCCAGCCTGGCGGTGCTGCGGCCCCGGGTCCGCGAGCCCAAACCCCAGCCGTGAGCCTTTTGGTCGTCAACGCCTCCCAGGTGGCCACACCCCTGGGCCAGGGGCCGGCCTGCGGTGCCGCCCAAAGCCGGGTGGCTGTTTTCCCCCAAGCGGTGGTGCGCTGCCAAGGGGAAACCATCGCCTTCGTGGGATCTCTCGAGGAGCACGACCGCCTTTTCCCCCCTCCCCAGGAGGTGCTGGACGCGCAAGGCGGCTGCGTGGTCCCCGGCTTTGTGGACCCCCACACCCACTTGCCCTTTGCCGGCTACCGGGAAGACGAGTTTGACCGGAGGCTGGCCGGTGAAACCTACGCCCAAATTGCCGCCTCCGGCGGCGGCATCGTGAAGACCGTGGCTGCCACAAGGCAAGCCAGCGAAGAGGAACTCTTACGCCTCACGCTGCGGAGGCTCTCGCGGCAGTTGCTCCATGGCACCACCACCACCGAGGCCAAATCCGGGTACGGGCTTAACACCGAGGGCGAGCTCAAGCAGCTGCGGGTCTTGCAAAGGGCAGCGCAGCTGCAGCCGGTGGAGATTATCCCCACCGCCATGCCCGCCCACGAGGTGCCACCAGAGTGGCGCCACAACCCCGAGGGCTACGTGGAGCTCATCCTGCAGGAGATTTACCCGGCCATTGCCGCCGAGGGCCTGGCCCAAGGGGTGGATGTCTTTTGCGAAAACGGGGTCTTTTCCCCCGAGCAAACCCGCAGGCTTCTGGCTCCGGCAAAAGCCTACGGGTGGCGCATCCACCTGCACGCTGACGAGCTCTTCCCGCTGGGGGGAGCGGAGCTGGCCGCCGAGCTGGGCGCCCTGTCCGCGTCTCACCTGCTCCACGTTTCGCCACAGGGCATTCGCGCCCTGGCCCAGGCAGGGGTGGTGGCGGTGGTGTTGCCGGGGGTTTCGTTTTTCCTGCGCGACCGCTACGCTCCCGTGCGGGACCTCATGGCCGCTGGCGTGCCGGTCGCTTTAGCCACCGACTGCAACCCCGGCTCTTCCCACACCGAGTCCATGGCCACCATCATGCAGCTGGCCTGTCTCGGCGCCGGCATGTCCTCGGAAGAAGCCCTGGTGGCCGCCACCCTCAACGCCGCCGCCGCCCTAGGCCTGGCCCACCGGCTAGGCAGCCTGGAGGTGGGCAAGCAAGCGGATCTCGTGGTTTTGGACGCCCCAAACCCCAAGCACCTCGTGTACCACTTTGGCGTCAACCTGGTGCGCCATGTGGTGAAAAAGGGCCGGGTGGTGGTGCGAGACGGGGCGCTGGCGGCTTAACCGCACTGCCACTTCAGTGGGTCCCGCCACCGGCCAGGACCACAGTTCTGGTGGGGAAGGCAAAGGCCGAGCCCTCCCGTTCCACGATTTCGGCCAGGGCAAAGTTGAGCTCTTCCGCTAAAGCCAGGTATTCCTCCCATTCCTGGGTGTCCAAGTGGCAGTACACCTCCACCAAAAGCGCCGACTCCCCAAAACCACGGAAGCGGCAGCGGGCGCCCTCCTGCACCACCCGGGGGTGAGTTGCCAGAAGCTCCCGGATGGCCTTCAGGATGCGCCGCAGCTTTTCCGGCCTGGTGTCGTACACCAGGCTCAGGGTGGGGTTGTAAAGCATGCGGTCCCGGGCCGAGAGGTTCACCACCTCGCTGCCCACCACGGTGCTGTTGGGCACCGTCACCACCGTGCGCTCAAAGGTGCGGATGCGGGTGGAGCGCAATCCCAGGTCCTCCACCGTACCCACCAGGGAGCCAATACGCACCGTGTCCCCCAGGGAAAAGGGGCGGTCGGCCGCAATGGCCACCGCGGCAAAGATGTTCTCCAGGGTCTTCTGGGCGGCAAAGGCCACGGCCACGCCGCCAATGCCCAAACCGGCCAGGGCGGTGGTGACCGGCACCCCGGTAACGTGAAGGCCGGCCAAGAGGCCAAAGGTCACCAGCAAGATGCGGCCGATGCGTTTGAAAATGGGGATAAAGCCAAAGACCAGGCTGTGCTTTTCTTGGGCCTGGGAGGACCACTGGGAAGAAAGGCGGTCCAAAAGCCTTAAGAAAAACCAGGTGGTGGCTAAAATCGCCAAAAGCTTCACCAGCGCTTTGGCCACGTCGGTGGTCATGAGGCCCAACCAGCTCCCACCCGCCCACAGCAGCAAGCTCCAAAGCCAGAGCCCGGCGGGACCATCCAGCGCCTCGGCCAGAGCGTCATCCCAGCTCACCCCGGTGCGGGCGGCCAGGCGGCGGGAGAAAAGCGCCAAGAGGTGCCCCAGGCGCCGGGACACCCAAAAGCCCAGGAAAAGCAGGAGCAGCAGGGAAAGCCACTGCCACAGGGCCAGGCCGGCAAAGGAAACGGCAAAAAAGATCGGGGGTAAATGGTCCCCCACCCAACCGAAGCCGTGTCGGCGGTAGAGGCTGGGGATTTCCGCCACGGTTTCCTGGGCAAAAACCCAGCGGTGACCCACCCCCGGGTCGTAGCGGTCGGCCAAAAGCAAATCCACCTGGCGGCCGCGCACCTCCAGCGTGCCCACCCGCTCCCGGTCCTCGGGCAAGCCCACCTCCGGAACACCCGCCGGATCGTTGCTCACTTTTTCCGGCTGGAAGGGGTGGCGGCGCACGCTCACCAGGTACAAACGGCGGGCCAAAAGCGGTCCCTGCACCGCTTGTTCGCTTTCGGAAAAGGCCGAAAGGTCCAGGTAGTGAGCAGCCTGCTGGAAGTTGCCCTGGGCTGCCGCTTCCAGAAAGCCCTCCAGCGTTTCCCGGGGGCTTGTCTGGGAAAGGTCAGAAGCTGGCGGCAGGCCGGGGTTGAGCTGGGCCTGCGCGGTGGGTTTTTTCCCCTCCACCAGCACCCGGTACCAAAAGGGTGCCGAAGATACCGTTCTCCGCGTCAAAAGCCACGCGACCTCGCCGGTGCTGGCGTCGCGGGTGCGGCGCAACCAAACCTCCCCGGAAATCCCCGAGCGGGAAAAACGCAAGGCCACCACGGTGTTGGCCGGAACTCCGCCTTCCAAGGGTCCTTCCGGGCTTTCCGAGCTGACCGCCTGTGCCCGGGCGGAAAGCCTTGAAAGAACGCGGCACAGCTTCTCGGCCACCTCCGGACCGAGAATTGCTTGCTGCTCTTTGGGGATCTCCGAAAGGTCCAAAAAGTGCGCGGCCCGCCGGAAGTCCTCGGCAGCGCAAGCGGAAAGCAGACCCCTGAAGGAGGCGGCCGGTGTGGAGCGCACCACCTCCGCGGGGGGGCGGCCCAGCCCGGGGTTGATGGCCTCCCGCACCGCCACCTCCAGCCCCCAGAGCGGCGATGCCAGTCCGAAAAGCAGGAAAAGCCTGACCCTCATGCTTGGCAAGTTTACCCCCGGGGCGCTGAAAGCACCTTGAGCGGGGCGACGCTGGGCAAAAGGGTCTTCTTGCCAGCCCGGTCGAAGAACACCACCACCCGGGTTTGTGCTCCAGAAGCTTGCACCTGCAGCACCACGCCGCGGCCAAAGGTGGGGTGCTCCACCTTCATCCCCGGGCGAAAGCCGTTCCTCGCCTCTGGGGCGGGGGCTTCCTGGCGGGGCCGCACCAGAGGTTTGGGCTCCCAGTGCGGTAAGGGCGAGGGCGAGGTTAACCCTTCCCGACGCACCTCGGGCGGCAGCTCGGCGAGGAAACGGGAAGGTCGGGTGGTGCGGGTTTCCCCGTGAAGACGGCGGCTGCGGGCCCAGGTGAGCACCAGCTTCTTGCGGGCCCGGGTCATCCCCACGTACAAAAGGCGGCGTTCTTCCTCCTCGTCGGCAAGCTCCGGCTCCTCCCCCCGCATGAGCGGCAACAGCCCCTCCTCCAAGCCCACCAGGTACACCACGTCAAACTCCAGGCCCTTGGCGGCATGGAGCGTGGAAAGCAGCACCGACTGGGGGGCGGTTTCGGCATCGGCTTCGGAAAGCAGCGCCACCTCGTCCAAAAACGAAGGCAGCGTAAGACCGCGCTGCTCAGCTTCGGCGGCGGCGTTAACCAGCTGGTCGAGGTTGGCAAGGCGCGCCCGATCCTCCTCTTCGCGGGTGTCGTACTGGGCGGCCAGCCCCGATTGCTCCAAAAGCGCCGCCACCAGCTCCCGCAACGAGCCACCGGCCTGCTGGCGGAGGGAGTCCAGCAGCTCCCAAAACCGCGCTAAGGCTTCCCGGGCTCGGGGGGTCAAGGTTTCCGGAAGGCGCCGGGAGGCTTCACAAAGGGAGCACCCCCAGATCTGAGCGGCTTGCCGCAAGCGCTCCAGGGTCACCGCCCCCAGGCCCCGGGCGGGGACGTTCACCACCCGCAGGAAAGCCAGTTCGTCGTCGGGGTTGGCCAAAAGCCGCAGGTACGCCAGGGCGTCCCGCACCTCCGCCCGGTCCCAAAAGCGCACGCCCCCTACCACGCGGTAGGGAACCCCCCAGCGCACCAGCTCCGCTTCCAGCGGCCGGGATAGCGCGTTGATGCGGAAAAGGACGGCAATGGACGTGCGTCCCGCCGCCCTTTCCCGGCGGATATCCGCCACCACCAGACCCGCCTCGTCGCTTTCATCGGCAGCAGCCAGGACCCGCACCGGCTCCCCGTCGCCGGAGCAGGAACGCAGCAGCTTGGGCCGGCGGCGGGTGTTGTGGGCAATGACCGCCGCCGCCGCTTTGAGGATGGGCTCCGCCGAGCGGTAGTTGTTGCCCAAGGTGAGCACCTTGGCCCCGGGGTAGGTGTGCTCAAAGCGCAAGATGTGCTCTAACTCCGCGCCGCGGAAGCGGTAAATGCTCTGGTCCTCGTCGCCCACGGCGGTGAGGTTGGGCCTGGGCCCGGCCAGGTGCCATAAAAGCTCCATTTGCACGGGGTTGGTGTCCTGAAACTCGTCCACCAGGAGGTAGGTGAAGCGCTGGCGCAGAATCTGTCGCAAGCCCGCATCCTCGGCCAGGAGCTTCACCGCCAGCACCAGCATGTCGTCAAAGTCCACCGCTCCTGCGGCCTGCAGCCGCTCTTGGTAGCGCTCCACCACCGCGGACACCAGCTCCGAGGCGGAAACCGCCGAGGACGACCCGTTCTTCCAGCGAGAAATGGCCGCCCGGGCCGCCCGGGGGGAAAGCTGAGTGGAGGGGATCCCCAGCTCCTTGAGCACCTGCTCCACCAGGCGCCGCTGCTCGTCCTCATCGGCAATGGCAAAACGCGGGGGAAGCCCCACCTTTTCCGGGTACTGGCGCAAAAGCGTCAAGGCAAAGCGGTGGAAGGTGCCCACAAACCCACCGCGCAGGGGACCGTGCAGCAGCTTTTCCACCCGCTCGGCCATTTCCCTGGCTGCTTTGTTGGTGAAGGTCACGGCCAAAACGTTGTGGGGTTGGGCTCGCCCCGAGGCCAAAAGCCAGGCAATACGGTACGTCAGCACCCGGGTTTTGCCGGAGCCGGCCCCCGCCACCACCAAAAGCGGCCCTTCCCCATAGGTGACGGCTTCCCTCTGCTCGGGATCCAAGTCCTCCAAGAAACGCACGCCTTCCTCCCGTAGGCGGGCATTGTACCCGGGGAGGGGCTACTCCACGGTGACGCTCTTGGCCAGGTTGCGCGGCTGGTCCACGTCGCAACCCCGCAGCACCGCCACCCGGTAAGCCAAAAGCTGCAGCGGCACCACCGCCACGATGGGCAAGAGCGGCCAGGGGAGGCGGGGCAGGGGGACAAGCCTCTGGGCGATCTCCCGCAGCCGCGGGTGCTCACCATCCCCCACCACGTAGACGGGAGCCTTGCGGGCCCGCACTTCCTCAAGGTTGGAGAGGGTCTTTTCCGTAAGCTCAAAGGCTGGGCACAGGCCAATAACGGGGAAGTCTTCGTCCAAAAGGGCAATGGGCCCGTGTTTCATTTCCCCCGCCGGGTAGCCCTCGGCGTGCACGTAGGAGATTTCCTTGAGCTTCAAGGCCCCTTCCAGGGCGATGGGGTAAAGCACCCCCCGCCCCAGGTAAAGGGCGTTGCGGGCATGCTGGAGCTCTCCCGCCACGCCCTCCACGCTGGAGTCGGTGTGCAGCGCTTGCTGGAGGTCGTAGGGGAGGTGGAAAAGCCGCCGCTCCAGGGCTTCGTCGGCTTCCCCCCGGGCCCGCCGCCACGCCAGGGCCAAAACCAGAAGCGCCACCAGCTGCGAGGTAAAGGCCTTGGTGGAAGCCACGCCAATTTCCGGTCCGGCGCTGGTGGGGAGCTTCACCTCCGAAAGCCTTTCGGCCATGGCCCCCCGCACGTTGCAAATGCTTCCCACCAGCGCTTGCTTGTCCTTGGCCAGGCGCATGGCAGCCAGGGTGTCGGCGGTTTCCCCCGACTGGGTGATCCCCACCACCAGCGAAGAGGGGGGAACAAGCGGCTCTCGATAGCGAAACTCGCTGGCGTAGTCCACCCGGCACGGAACCCCCGCCAGGGTTTCCAGGTAAAACTTGCCCACCAGCGCCGCATGCCAGGAGGTCCCGCAGGCCACCAGGTGCACAGAGGAAAGGCTGCGCAGGAGTTCCGGGGGCAACCCCCAGGGCGTAAGGTCAAACCCCCTTTCACCCACCAGCACCTGCAGGGTTTGCGCGCAGGCCCCCGGCTGCTCGTGGATTTCCTTGAGCATGAAGTGCTTGTAGCCGCCCCGCTCCACCTGCCCGGGGTCCCAATCCAGCACCACTTCGGGCCGGCTTACCGGCCGGTCGGTAGCGTCAAAGATCTGCACCCCTTGCGGGGAAAGGAGCGCCACGTCCCCATCCTCCAGGTGCAGGCAGCGGCGGGTGAGGGAAACCACCGCCGCCGGATCGGAAGCCACCAGCGTTTCCCCCTCACCGAAGCCCACCACCAGCGGCGGGCCCTGACGGAAGGCCACCAGCACCCCGTTCTCCCGCCGGTCCATGGCCACCACCGCAAACTGCCCGGAAAGCCGGCGACGCACGGAAAGGGCCCGCTCCAGGAGGCTTCCCCGCTCCCGGGCCAAAAGGTGGGCGATCACCTCGCTGTCGGTATCGGAGGAAAATTGGGCCCCTTCCCGCTTGAGCTCCTCCTTGAGCTCTACGTAGTTTTCGATGATGCCGTTGTGCACCACCGCGCAGAGCTTTTGGTCGTCGGTGTGCGGGTGGGCGTTGCGCTCCACCGGTGGGCCATGGGTGGCCCACCGCGTGTGGCCAATGGCCACCTGCCCGGAAACCGGGGCGGCATAGGCCTTTTCCAGCAGGTTCACGAGCTTGCCCTCGGCCCGCAAAACCGCCAAGCCCGAGTCCGTGTGCACCGCAATCCCTGCTGAATCGTAACCGCGGTACTCCAAGCGGCGCAGGGCTTCCAGCACCAGGGGCACCGCTTGGCGAAAGCCCACGTAGCCCACGATCCCGCACATGCCTAGCTCCCCCTCATATACGTCAAGGGCGCCACCTGCGTGCCCGGAGCCAGCTGCACATCCTCCAGAACGCTATGGGCACCCACCCGGCACCGTTCGCCCAGCCGGCACTGTCCGCGCAGGTGCACCCCGGGTTCCAGAACGGTGTCCCGACCGATTTCGCAACCCACCTCGATCCAGGTGGTCTCGGGGTCAAAGACGGTCACCCCGTTTTCCTGCCAAAAGCGCACCACCCGGGCGTTGAGCTTTTTGCCCACTTCGGCAAGCTCCCCCCGGGTGTTGACCCCCAGCATTTCTTCGGGGTCCTGCAAGCTCATGGCCACCACCTTTTCACCCCGGGCCACCAGCCCCGCCACCACATCGGTGAGGTAGTACTCCCCCTGGCTGTTGGTGGGTGTGAGCTCCAAAAGCAAGGGGCGGATTTTGGCCACATTAAACACGTAAACCCCGGCGTTCACCTCGCGGATGGCTAGCTGCTCCGGAGTGGCGTCCCGCGCCTCTACGATGGCCATTACCTCTCCATCCCGGCGCACAATGCGGCCGTATGGCCCGCCCTCGTCCAGCACCGCCGAAAGCAAGGCGCAAGCTGCTTTTTCATGCTGGAACGCGGCCACCAGCCGGCGCAAGCTCTCGCTCTGCAAAAGCGGGGCATCCCCGGGGAGGACCAAGGCCAGCTCGCACCCTGCCAGGGCCGGCAGCGCTACCCGCACGGCATCGCCGGTGCCGGCCGGAGGATCCTGCACCACTATCTCCACCTTTTGCCCGGAAAGGAACGCCTCCACCTGCTCCCTACGGTGCCCCACCACCACCACGGTCTTGGCCGGGGCAAGCGGGGCCACCGCTTCCAGCACCCACTGCAAAAGGGGCCGGCCGTGGGCGGGGTGGAGCACCTTGGCCAGCCCGGTTTTGAGGCGCTTGCCCTGCCCCGCCGCCAGAACCACCGCGCCCAGCTTCAAGCCCGTGCCTCCCACAGCTCCCAGAGGGCTTGCGCCAGACGCTTCGGGTCGTGGCGCACCGTGCCCTCGGGCGTGACCTTCAAAAGCTTCCGCGCCTCCACTCTAACCCCGGAAACCCCTTCCAAAGCCACCGGCTCAGCCCCCGCCGCCCGGTAGCGGGCAGCCACCTCCGGAGGCAAAGGCTCGCTGTTGGCCAGCACCACATCCACCTGGAGGGAGGGTGCGTAGGTTTTCAAAGCCTGGAGGTGATCGCCCAGGGAAAACCCCGTGGTTTCGCCGGGTTGGGTCACGAGGTTGGCCACGTACACCTTGAGCGCCCGGCTTTCGGCCAGCGCCTGCACCACCCCCCGCACCAAGAGGTTGGGGATGATGCTGGTAAAAAGCGAACCCGGTCCCAAAACCACCAGCTGGGCCTGCCGCAGGGCTGCCAACACCTCGGGAAGGGCGGGAGCATCCGCGGGCGAAAGCGCCACCCGGCGGGGAGGGCCGGAGGTGGAAATGGCGGTTTCCCCCACCACCATGCGGCCATCGGCGGATTCCCCCACCAGGTGAACGTTGGCGTGCGTGGTGGGAAGCACCATGCCCCGCACCCGCAGCACCTCCCCGGCCAGCCGCACCGCTTGCGAAAAATCCCCGGTGAGGTGGGTGAGGGCAATCATGAACAGGTTGCCCAGGGAATGGCCTCCGGTGGGGCCTTCCCCCGGAAAGCGAAAGGCAAAAAGCCGGGTTAAAAGCTCCTCGTCTTCGGCCAGCGCCACCAGGCAGTTGCGCACGTCCCCCGGGGCCGGCACCCCAAACTCCTGGCGCAGGCGACCGGAAGAGCCGCCATCGTCGGTGACCGTCACCACCGCCGTGAGCGAAGCGAGGGGCAAGGTCTTGGCACCCTTAAGGAGGGTTGCCAGACCCGTACCACCCCCCAGGGCCACCATGCTCACCTCTCCAGCCGTCACGGGGGGAGTATACAAAAAGGACAGCTCTTACTTCTTGGAAAGCTCCTGAAGCACCAGCTTGGCCACCGCTTTCAGGGTCTCGAAGACGCCGGTCCCTTGGGTGGCCACCGCCTCAAAGGTGGGTTCGCCCTTGACGTTCAACAGGCGGTACATCTCGTCGTAAGGCACCGCTGAAGGCAAATCGCGCTTGTTGAACTGCAAAACGTAAGGGATGGTCATGAGGTCGAAGCCGTTCTCCCGCAAATTCACCTTGAGGTTTTCCAGGGATTCCAGGTTGGCGTCCATGCGGGCCTCTTGCGAGTCGGCCACGAACACCACCCCGTCCACACCCTTGAGGATGAGCTTCCGGGAGGCATCGTAAAACACCTGACCGGGCACCGTGTACAGGTGAAAGCGCGTACGGAAGCCCCGTACCGTCCCCAAATCCAAGGGGAGAAAATCAAAAAACAACGTACGATCGGTTTCGGTGGCCAGGGAAATGAGCTGCCCTTTGGCCTGGGGGTTGGTCTTTTCGTAAATGTACTGCAAGTTGGTGGTCTTGCCGCCCAGACCTGGCCCGTAGTACACGATCTTGCAGTTAATTTCCCGGGAAGCGTAGTTGATGAAGCTCATTCGGAGAACAGGTTGTCAATGTCTTCGTCGGTAATTTCGGCAAAGGGAGAAACCGGCGCCTGCCCTTGCTGCGCCGCTTTGTTAGCCATGGCGTTGAGCACTTCCTCCAGCTCTTGCGCCGCTTTCCGCACCCGCAGCCGCACCAAACCCAGCGACGACCGCTCGTCAAAGATCACCACCAGGATCAAGCGCTGCGCCACGATGGAGATGTGGATGTTGTCCCGCTCCCCCTCGTGAAACAGGATGGAAAACTCCTTCTCGCCAATGAGCCTCGCCAAGCCATCGGTAGCCGCCACGTTGCCGGCGGTGAGCGAAGCCAACGACGTGGTGTCCACCTTTTCCAGATCGCCCTTAGCGGCAATTTGCTGGCCGTTCTTGTCAACCAAGAAAACGATCTTGGCGTTAGCGTCTACCCATAGCCGCGAGAGGATGCTGTTAATCCGCTCGAACTCCTCCTCGTACATCACCAAATTGGGCCCCAGCATGCTCATTACCTCTGCCCTCCGCGCCGCCAGTTGCAGTATACCCCGACACCAAGCCTCATTCCATCCCCCGGCGCGCCACCAGGGCACGAGCCAAGGTGACGGTATCAGCGTACGAGATTTCCCCTCCCGCTGGCAAGCCAAAGGCAATGCGGGAGGTTTTCACGCCTTTGGGCCGCAAAAGCTGCACCAAAAAATGAGCGGTGGCTTCCCCTTCCACCGTGAGGTTGGTGGCCAGGATGACCTCCTGCACACCCCCGGCAGCCACCCGGTCCACAAGCTTTGCCACCGTGAGCTCTTCGGGGCCAATGCCCCGCAGAGGGTCAAGGGTTCCCAGAAGCACGTGGTACAACCCTTTAAACTCGCCGGTGGCTTCGATGGCCCAGGCGTTCACCGGTTCTTCCACCACGCAAATCACCGTGCGATCCCGCCCGGGATCGTCGCACACCGGGCAGCTGCCCTCGGCCAAAAGGAAGCAGGTGGAGCAAAAGCCCACGCGCTCATGGGCTTGCACCAGCGTTTGGGAAAGCCTTAAGGCTTCCTCCCGCTCTTTGAGCAGGTACTGGGCCATGCGCACCGCCGAGCGCGGACCTACCCCGGGGAGCTTTTGCAGTTCCTCCATCAAGGCCCGCACGCTGGGTGGACGCAAATCCACCTAAAAAAGCCCTCCCGGCAAACCCATGCTGGCCAGCAAGCCCTTGGCCTTAGCGTCGGCCTCCCGTGCCGCTTCCTCCCAGGCCACCTTCACCATTTCCGCCAAGAGCTCGGCGTCGGCCTCGGTCAAAGCGCTGGGCTCAAAGCTCACGCCTTTGAGCTCTTTGAGGCCGTTGAGCCTCACCACCACCAAACCGCCTCCCGCCCGCCCCTCCACTTCCAGCTGGGAGAGCTGCTGCTGCAGGGATTCCTGGGCCTTTTGCGCTTGCCTTAAGAGCTCTTGAATCTTCACGACTGTTCCTCCACCTTGGTGATCTTGCCGCCAAAAACCTCAAGCACCGCCTGCACCCGGGGATCGGCAGCCACCTTTTGCTCCAGCGACGGCTCGGCCTCGGTGACCACCAACCGCACCTTCTGGGCCAGGTCCAGCTCCCGGGCCAGGCTTTCCAGGCTGGCAAGCGCCTCCTGCAGCGCCTTGGCGGTGGCGTTGGGCCCCCCCGAGCGCAGGCGAATCAACAGCTCCCCCTCCCCCAGCGAAAGCTCGCAGAAGCTCCGCAACCTGGCAGCCAGCGCCACCCCCAGCTTGTGACCCACCTGGTCCAAAAACCCCTCCAGAGGTGAAGCCCCCAGGGGCAACGACCCTTCGGAAAAACCGGCCGGACTTGCACTTGGGGCCACCGCTTGGTTTCCGGCCAAGAGCGCCTCCACGCGCACCAGCCGCGGCCAAAGCGCCAGCTTGCCCACGGCCACCATCACCCCTAACCCGGGGCTTGGAGCCGCGCTCACCAGCTCCCGCCCGGAAATGGCCAGGCTCAGGATCCGCAGCAGGGAGGCAAGCCCCACCTGAGCGGCGGAATCAGCCAAAGCCTCACGAAAAGGCGGCGGGTAGGGCAGCGGGGCTTCGCGGTTGGCCGCCACCAGCACCAAGCTGCGCAACAGCTCCAAAAGCTCCTGGTACAGCAAAAGGGGGTCGCCCCCCTGGGCCTCCCGCTGGGCCACCAGCTCCAGCGCTCGCCCCGGGTTGCCGGAAGCCAGCGCCTGCCAGAGCTCCACCAGGAACTCCAGGGGGGGCAAACCCAGGACCTGACTCACCGCCGCAGCATCCACGGCGGCTTCGCCCACAAAGGAACGCACTTGGTCCAGGATCGAAAGGCCATCCCGCAGGCTGCCCTGGGCGGCGCGGGCAATGAGGTGCGCGGCGGCGTCCTCGAGGGCGAACTTCTCCCGCGCGGCCACTTCCTTCAGCCTTTGGGCGATGGTTTCCGTGGGCAACGGGCGGAAGTCCAACTGCTGGCAGCGGGAAAGGATCGTGGGGGGGAACTTGTGCTTTTCTGTGGAGGCCAAAATGAACACCACGTGGGGCGGCGGCTCCTCCAGGATCTTGAGCAAGGCGTTAAAGGCCTCACCGGTGAGCTGGTGGGCCTCGTCCAAGATAAAAACCCGGTAGCGATCGCGCACCGGCAGGATTCGCGCCACCTCCCGCAGCTCCCGCACGTTATCAATGCCGCGGTTGGAAGCGGCATCAATTTCCAGCACGTCCATGGAGGTGCCTTCGGCAATTTCCCGGCACGGCACGCACTGGCCACAGGGGTCCGGGGTGGGACCGCGCTCGCAGTTAAGGGCCTTGGCGAGAATCCTGGCCGCCGTGGTCTTCCCCACACCCCGCAGGCCCGAAAACACGTAGGCATGGGAAACCTTGCCGGTGGCCAGGGCGTTGCGCAGGGTGCGCACCACCGTTTCCTGACCCACCAAATCCTCAAAGGTTTGCGGTCGGTAGCGACGGGCCAGAACCTGATAGGCGCTCACCAGCGGCCCCTCTGGCTCTTTTCGGCAATCGCGAGCACGGAGGAACCCGGGGGGACCGCGGCGCCCGGTGGCCTTCCCTTATCGCTGCTCCCTTCCGGGCCTGACGAGGTTCGGGAAACACCGTCGCGCGGGACCCGAGTTCCTCCCTGCCCACGACACCCTTTTTGTTTCAACCGTGAAACGTCCCACCCACTCTGGCGGAACCCTCTGGCAGCACCGCGGGTCTCACCCGCCCCCTCCGCCAGAAGGCTCAAGCAAAAACTCGAGGCAAAGAAAAAACTGGCGGAGAGGGCGGGATGGCGGGAACGCCGCTCTGCCACGCCCCCCTTCGCCTGCACTCTCAAACCACGCTCCGCTGCCCTGCAGCCCGCGTCGCGCCCCACACCCCAACCACCCGCGCGGTCGAACCCTCTGGCAGCACCGCGGGTCTCACCCGCCCCCTCCGCCAGAAGGCTCAAGCAAAAACTCGAGGCAAAGAAAAAACTGGCGGAGAGGGCGGGATTCGAACCCGCGGTACGGTTGCCCGTACACACGCTTTCCAAGCGTGCTCCTTCAGCCACTCGGACACCTCTCCGCACGTTGCCTTCAACCACACACGGTCCTTTCAAACACCATCCCTGGCGGAGAGGGTGGGATTCGAACCCACGGTCCCCCGGCAGGGGGACAACGGTTTTCGAGACCGTCCCGTTCGACCGCTCCGGCACCTCTCCCGCCGTCGCCCCATGGGCGAGGGTAAAGTCTAGCGCCTACTCCGCTGGTTTGCAAAGAACCGGGAGAGCAAAGCCGAGGCCTCATCGGCCAAAAGCCCCGCCCGCCAGGCAACCTTGTGGTTGAGACGGGGGTCCTCCAAAAGGTTGGCCAGTGAACCCACAAAGCCTAGCTTGGGGTCGGGAGCTCCGTAAACCACCTGCGCCAGGCGCGCCAGCACGCACGCCGCCGCGCACATGGGGCAGGGCTCCACCGTGACGTACAAACGGCAACCCAAAAGCCGCCAGGAGCCAAGCCGTCGCGCCGCCTCCCGCAGGGCCAAAAGCTCCGCGTGGGCGGTGGGGTCCTGGTCCCGCTCCCGGCGGTTCCCCGCCGCGGCTACAACGTTCCCCGTGGCATCCACCACCACCGCCCCAATGGGCACATCGCCGCCCGCCGCCGCTTCCTCCGCTTGGGCTAATGCCTGGCGCATAAAAGAGCGGTCATCTTCGCTGAACACCCACTGGGGCGTCGTTTCCGCCGGCACCGCTCCATTGTAGGGCCTGCTAGCATGAGACATGCTTGGGCGGCCGCGACCCGCACTGTGGGGCATGGGTTTCGGGGCTCTGTACCTCCTGACCGCAGCCCGCACCCCGCAATGGGCTGACGCCAGCAAGCTCACGCTTTACGCCCTTCATGGCTACTTCCCCTCCTTGAACCCCGGCGACCACCCGGGCTGGACGGTTTTGGCCTGGCTCTGGCTGCAGCTGGTGCCACAAGACCCCATCCTCGCCTGCCACTGGTTTTCGGCCCTGGCCGGAGCGCTGTCGGTGGCTTTCCTGGTCAAGCTCCTGCTGCTGCAGGAAAAACCCCCGCAGGTGGTGCGGGGGGCTGCTGTGGTTTGGGGCGTGGCCCACAGCCTCTGGTGGGCCGCCGCTTCCACCGAAACCTACACCCTGGCTTCGGCATTGACGCTTGCTTGCCTGGTGGCCGGGCACAAAAAAAAGGGGTTCCTTGCCGGCCTCTTGGCTGGGTGGGCAGCGGCCACCCACGGTCTAACGCTGTTTCTCACGGCACCGGCGTTGGCGACCCGTACCGGTTTGGGCCAGCGGGCCACGGGTTTTATCGTGGGCTCAAGCCCCGTGTGGCTTGGGCTTTTCTTTAACCCCGGAAGGGATCCCCTCACCGGTCACAGCTCCGCAGGGCTTCCCAGCCTGGCCTGGCACGTGGCGAGCTTTCTTTCGCCTTCCCGCTTTCTCTTGGGGTTGGCCCTTCTGGTGGCCCTCTTGCTTTGGAACTTGGGGCCCTTGGGCCTCTGGGCCTGGTGGCAGGCTTCCCCCGGCAGGCGTCCCGCCCTCTGGCGTCTGGCCGTGCTGGCGCTTTTCCTTGCCCTTTACGCCCCTTTCCGCCTCCACCTCATGGTGGGTTTCCTGCTGCTGGGCCTGCTTCTGTGGCGCCCCCCGTCCCTGACAAAAGCAGCAGCAGGGCTTCAACTGCTCACGCAAATGGCGCTCTACCTGGGCGTTCCTTGGGCTCTGACCCACTGGAACCTGGCCGGCCTTTACCTGCGGCCGCTGCCCTACCGCAACAACGCGACTTATTTTTTAAACCCGGTCAAGGCCAGCGATCGGAGTGCCCACCATTACGCCCTGGAGCTTTTTTCCACCGCTCCGCCCAACGCCGTGATCCTGGCCGATTTCAACCCCGGCGCGGTGTTGAAGCTGATGCAAGAAACCCGGAAGCTTCGCCCCGATATCACCGTGGAGCCCACCGTGGTGGACAACTGCGTGCGCAGTGCCAAGCCCGCCCAATGCCTCGCCCAACGCATCAAGGAAGTCCTTGAGCAGGGCCGCCCGGTGCTGCTGGCCGATGCCTACGAGCCTTACTACCGGCTCTCCGAGCTCGGGGATTTGGGCCTTGCTGTGTCCGTGGAGAAAAGCGGCCGACCGCCGAAAATCAGGTGGCGCGCCGACAGGGACTCGAACCCCGAACCTTCTGATCCGTAGTCAGATGCTCTATCCAATTGAGCTATCGGCGCGCCTGCGCCAGAAGGATTATAGCTCAAGGGATGACGCCCAAGGCAAGGGGCCGGGCTACCCGGGCTCGGTTAGGCCACGAAGGCTCCAGAAACGCTAGTTTTGGCCAGTCCCCACGTGCGAGAACCCTGGGGTAAGCGGTATCGTATAGTGCCCAGGAGGCCTCGCGAATGGCTCAGTTGCAGCTGGACAAGGTAAGCAAAGCGTTCGGAGCGGTGCAGGCGGTTCGGGAGCTGTCGTTTTTGGTGCCCCAGGGCAGCATTTACGGGCTTTTGGGCCCAAACGGCGCGGGGAAGACCACCACCATCCGCATGATCATGCGCATCGTGCTGCCCGACGCCGGCACCATCCTCCTGGACGGGGAAGCGGTGGACGACCTCAAGCGGGAGCGCATTGGCTACCTCCCGGAGGAACGCGGGCTTTACCGCAAGATGCAGGTGCTGGAGCACCTGGCGTTTTTGGGCGAGGTGCGCGGGCTATCCCGGGACGAAGCCCGAAAGCGGGCCAGGAACTGGCTTGAGCGCCTGGGCCTTGCCGATAAAGCCAGCGCCAAAGTGGAGGCGCTTTCCAAAGGCATGCAGCAAAAGGTGCAGTTCGCCGCAGCGGTGATTCACGATCCCCCTCTGGTAATTCTCGACGAGCCCTTTACCGGCCTGGACCCCATTGCCACCCGGCAGTTCAAAGACGAAATCCTGCAGATGGCCAAAGGCGGTGTTACCGTGCTGTTTTCCACCCACGTGCTCCCCCAGGCCGAGGAGCTGTGTACCCACTATTGCTTGATCAACCGGGGGCGGGCGTTGTTTGCCGGGACAGCGGAGGAAGTTCGCAAGCGCTACGCCAAGCCCCAGCTGAAGCTGGCCACCGCCGATGGTGCCCCACCCCCGGAAAACCTGCCCGGCGTCAATCAAGTGGAAAAACGCAACGGGTTTTACCTTCTGCATCTGGACGGTACGCTGCAAGCCCCGCAGGTGGTGCGGGAGGTGGCCAACCGCTGCCAGGTAGCAGCAGTGGAGCACTACCAGCCAACCCTTGAGGAGATCTTCCTGCGAGCCGTGGAGGAGGACCATGTTTCGGTGGCGTAAGGCGTTGATCGTGGCCCGCCGGGAGTACCTGGTGCGGGTTAAAACCAAGGCGTTTTGGATTTCCACCCTGGCGGTTCCGGCGTTGCTCTTGGCCTTCAGCCTGGGTCCGGCTTTTCTTTTGACCCGGTCTTCGGGCACCTACCACGTGGGGGTCCTCACCGCCGACCAGGACCTCTTCCACCGCATCGAGAAGGCCCTGGCCGACCGTCCCCACCGGGAGGGAGCCGGCAAGCTGGTGGTGACCGTGGAGCGCATCGAGCCGCAGCCCGATCGCGAGGGGCAAAGGGAAAAGCTCAAGGCGGCGGTGCTGGACAAGCGCTTCGCAGCCGTGGTGGTGGTCCCTGATGCACTTCCCACCGGCGCTGAAGAAGTCAAGGTGGAGTACCTCTCCACCAACGTTTCCGCCATTCAGCTCCTGGTCACGGTGGAACGGGCCTTAGCCCAAGCGGTTCGGGAGAAAAAGCTCACCCAGGCGGGTGTGGCCCCGGAGGTGGCCAAGATCGCCCTTGCTGGCGTTGACCTGCTGCCCGTGAAGGTGAGCAAGGGCGGGGAGGAAAGCCGGGAAAGCGTGGCTTCTGCCTTTGCGGTGGGTTACGTGCTGGTGTTTGTGATGTTTTTTACCGCCGTGATGTACGGGATGATCGTCATGCGGGGGGTGCTGGAGGAAAAAAGCTCCCGCATCGTGGAGGTCATCGTTGCCAACCTCTCGCCGTTGGAGCTCATGTTCGGGAAGATCTTCGGGGTTGGCTTCGTAGGACTTACCCAGTACGCCCTGTGGTTGCTGTTGGCCGCTAACGTCATGGGCTTTTCTGCTGCCAGCGGAGTGGCGGGAGCCGCCAGCATCCTCACAAATCCGGTGCTCATGCTTTCGTTTGTGGCCTTTTTCGTGTTGGGCTACTTCCTCTACGGGTCGCTGTACGCCGCCCTCGGTGCGGCTTTTAACAGCGAAGAGGAAGCCCAGCAGGTGCAAAACGCCGCCGGATGGGTGATGGGCGTGCCCTTCTTGTTCATGGTGCCCATCATGAACAACCCGGATTCCCCAATTTCCGTGGTGGTGTCGCTGGTTCCCTTTTTTGCCCCGATGCTGTTCTTCCTCCGTATGGTGCTGCAGTTCCCGCCCACCTGGCAGGTGATCCTGTGCTTTGCGCTTTTGGTGGCCACCACTGCCGTAGTGGTGCGTTTGGCCGCTGCCGTGTACCGGGTGGGGATCCTCAGCTACGGCGCCCGGCCCACGGCTAAGCAGCTTTGGCGCTGGGCCTGGGGTAAAAGCTAACAGCGGGAACGCCGGCGGGGTTTACAGCTGCGCGCTTTTCTGCTAGGGTTTCTGCTTGCGGCGGGCCCGTTCGTCTAGAGGTTAGGACGCCGGCCTCTCACGCCGGAAACAGGGGTTCGATTCCCCTACGGGCCGCCAACACTTCATGCCCACCTACCGGCTCCTGGTTGAGTACGACGGCACAAAGTTTGCGGGTTGGCAGCTCCTCCCCCAAGGGCGCACGGTGCAGGGGGTGCTTTTGGACGCCCTGCGGGAGATCACCGGCGAGGAGGAACTTGCCCTTTACGGGGCAGGTCGCACCGATGCCGGCGTCCACGCTTTAGGGCAGGTAGCCTCCTTCCGCACCCGCAAGACCCTTTCGGTGGCCAAGGTCCTCCGGCAGTTGGAGGCGATGCTGCCCGCCGACGTGGCGGTGCGCGATTTGCGGTTGGCTGCCCCTAGCTTCCACGCCCGCCACGATGCCACCGGAAGGGCTTACCGCTATCAGCTGGCGTTAAGGCGTTCGGCCTTTGGCAAGCGCACCACCTGGTGGGTGGGGAGGCCGCTGGATGTGGAGGCCATGGCCAGAGCTGGCCAGTCTTTCGTGGGAAGGCACGATTTTGCTGCCTTCACCAGGAGGAGCAAGGAGCAAAAAAGCACCCTCGTGGAGGTGGAAGAGGTGCTGGTGGTGCCCAAGGGTCCGGTGGTGCTCATCCGGGTGATTGCCAGCCACTTCCTGTGGAACCAAATGCGCCGCATGGTGGCGGTGTTGGTGAGCGTGGGTCGTGGGGAGCTGCCCCCCGAGGCCATCCCCGAGCTGTTGGCTGGGCAAAAGCCCCTGCCACCCCTGGCGGCCCCCGCGGCGGGTCTCTTCCTGGAGGCGGTGCGTTACCCTGGGGAGCCGTTCGTGCTTCCCCCGCTTGAGCCGGTGGGGGTGCCAGCTTGGGAGTAAACCAGAGCCCTGGTAACCTTGGCCAGGAGGCAAAGCCATGGCCTTCGACCTTGTCAAGCTTTTAAGAGACGTTTTTGCACCCGAACGCGGTGAGGTGGTCACCGTGGCCTGCGATGTGCCCCGCAAGCCGGAGGAGGACCACCCCTCCTGGGCCGACCGCCGGGCCTGGGCCGAGGAGTGGCGCCAAGCTTTCCTCCAGCTCGGGGCACAGCTGGGGTTTGCCACCAACCCGCTGCTTGCCTTCCCCGCCACCGGGGCCAACGGGGCCCCGCTGCCGGAGCTTGGCCAAATGGGGGACAAGCCCGTCAAGCTGGAGGAGGTTCTCCTGGGTTCTACCCTGGCGGTGTTCCTCACCGAGTACTCGGCCACCGCCCCTCTTGACGCTTTCACCAAGAAAAAGCAGGACTTCCGGGCTGCCTCACTGCCCGGGGTAGAGCGGCGCATGGTGCACACGGCGCTGGCCGCTGACTACCGGGAGGTGGCCCGGCGTTGCAGGCTGCTTTTTGAGGCAATGTGCGGGGCGTCTGGCCTCGAAGTGGTGTTTTCCACTGGACATTCTTGCTTTTTCGATTTGCGCTTCCGAAAACCAGAGGTGGATGACGGGTTTTTGCCGCGGAACAAAGAAGGCGACCGCATTATCAACCTCCCCTCGGGGGAAACCTTTATCGTGCCTTACGAAGGCGAAAAGCCAGGCCAGCCCTCGCAAACGGAAGGGGAAATCCCCTGGGCGGAAGCGGGGGAGCTGGTGGTTTTCGTGGTGAAGGGCAACCGCATTGTCGAGGTGCGCGGCGAGGGATCCGTGGCTTCCCGCTTTCGCCAGGTTTTTGCCGCCGATCCCGCCCGCACCAACGTGGCCGAGGTGGCCTTTGGCTGCAACCCCAATGCAGCGGTGACGGGCAACGTGCTGGAGGACGAAAAAGCCGGCTTCCACTGGGCCTACGGGCGATCCGACCACCTGGGGGGCAGCGTGGGTGTGGCGGCCTTCCTTTCCCCGCAAACCGTGGTCCATCAGGACCTGGTGTACGCCCAGGGCAACCCCGTCACCGTGGCCGAAGCGCACGTCCTGCGCGGCAGCGAACGCCTCCTCGTCATGCGCAACGGCAACTACACGCTATTTTGAGAGCTGCTGTTGGCCTTCCGCAGCTGGGAAAAACGGCGCCCGTACACCACGTAAACCACCAGCCCCAAAGCCAGCCAGGCTAAAAACCGCAGCCAGGTAATGCGGGGCAAACCCAGGGCCAGGCCAAGACAGGCCACCACCGACAGCAAGGGCAGCCACGGAGAAAGGGGCACCCGGAAGGGACGGGGGGCTTGCGGGTTGGTGAAGCGCAGCACAATGACCCCAGCGGAAACCAAAGCAAAAGCGAAGAGCGTGCCGATGTTGGTGAGGTCCACCATTTCCTCAATGTTGGCAAAGCCGGCAAAGCCCGCCACCACCACGCCGGTAAGGATGGTGGTGACATACGGGGTGCGGTACTTGGGATGCACCCGGGCAAAGGCCTGCGGGAGCAAGCCATCCCGGGCCATGGCGTAAAAGATGCGGGGCTGCCCCAGCTGGAACACCAAAAGCACTGCGGTGTGGGCCGCCACCGAACCTACGGCCACGAGCCCGGCTGCCCATCCCAAGTTGTAGCGGTTCATGGCCACGGTGAGGGGCTCAGCGGTGGCCAGCTCCGTCCACGGCACCATGCCGGTAACCACCGCCGCCACCGCCACGTAAATGAGCGTGGAAATAACAAGCGAGCCGATGATCCCCCGGGGTAAGTCGCGGGCGGGGTTGCGGCACTCCTCGGCGGCCGTGGAAACCGCGTCAAAACCGATGTAAGCAAAAAACACGATGGCTGCCCCCGCCCACACCCCATGCCAGCCGTTGGGCAGGAACGGTTTGTAGTTTTCCGGCTGCACGTAAAAAAGCCCCACCACCACGAAAAAGGCCAACACCGCCAGCTTGATGAGCACCATCACCGCGTTGGTGCGGCTGGACTCGCGGATCCCCCGCACCAAAACCCAGGTGAGCAGCAGCACGATGCCCATGGCCGGCAGGTTCACCACGATGGGGATCCCCAAAACCCTGGGAGCGGCGGCCAGGATTTCCGGAGAGGCTAGAGCCGTGCGCAAATCGGTGGAAGCCCAAGCGGGGACGGTGATGCCAAGCCCCCGCAAAAGTTCGCAAAAATACCCCGACCAGGAAATGGCCACCGCCACGTTTCCCACGGCGTACTCGATGATGAGGTCCCAGCCAATGATCCAGGCGAAGATCTCCCCCAGCGTGGCGTAGGCGTAGGTGTAGGCGGAGCCGGCAATGGGCACCATGGCCGCCATTTCCGCGTAGCACAACGCCGCCAGGCCGCACACAGCAGCGGTCAGCACAAAGGAGAGGATGATCCCAGGGCCCGCCCCCGGCCGGGCAGCATCGCCGGCGGCGGCGGTGCCCACGGTGGCGAAGATGCCAGCACCAATGATGGCGCCGATACCGAGCCCAATGAGGTCCCACACCGACAGCACGCGTTTGAGCTGCGAGGTACTGTACTCAGCCTGCAACTCCGACAGCGGTTTCGTGGCAAACAGGGCCTTCCACGCTCCGAACATGGCCCTGAAGGGTACCCGCTTCACCGCCACGACACAAGCCGCTCGCCCTGCGTTTGACAAGCGTGGGGGCGCTCCATAAGCTTTCGGTGTTTTGGGCGCTTGGGGGGACATATGAGCCAAAGCAGGGAGAACTGGGGATCGCGCATTGGCCTGATCCTGGCCATGGCCGGTAACGCCGTAGGCCTGGGCAACTTCCTCCGCTTCCCACGGCAGGCCGCCCTCAACGGCGGCGGCGCCTTCATGATTCCGTACTTTGTGGCGCTCCTGCTTTTGGGCATCCCGCTCATGTGGGTGGAATGGGCCATCGGCCGCTTTGGGGGAGCCCACGGTCACGGCACAACGCCTGGCATGTTTGCCCGCATGTGGCGTCACCCGCTGGCCAAGTACCTGGGCGCTTTGGGCATCGCCATCCCCCTTTCGTTCGTGATGTACTACACCTACGTGGAGGGCTGGACCCTCGCCTACGCTTGTTTTTCAGCGATCAAGCACTACTGGGGCGTGGACACCTTTGCGGAAATGAGCCGCTTCCTTGCGGAGTTTCAGGGCAAAGCGGACCTTTCCCAGGGCGCTCAGTACTTTTCCGGCATTGGCGTGGCCTTGCTCTTTTACTGCGTGACCTTGGGCCTTAACCTTTTCGTGCTCTCCCACGGCGTGGCCAAAGGCATCGAGCGCTTGGCCAAGATTGCCCTGCCCGCGCTTTTCCTCTTTGCCCTGGTGTTGGTGATCCGGGTCATTACCTTGGGAACGCCTGATCCCAGCCATCCCGAAAACTCGGTGGCTGCCGGTTTTGCCTACATTTGGAACCCGGACTTTTCCATGCTGAAAAACCCCACGGTTTGGCTAGCGGCAGCCGGGCAAATCTTCTTTACGCTTTCCATTGGCACCGGCTCCATCCAAACCTACGCTTCCTACGTGAAACGCAACGATGACATTGCCCTCACCGGGCTTTCAACGTCCGCCACCAACGAGTTTGCCGAGGTCATCCTCGGCGGCTCCATTGCCATCCCCGTGGCCGTGGCCTTTTTCGGTTTGGCGGAAACCCAGCAAATTGCCCGGGAGGGCTCCTTCGATTTGGGGTTCCAGGCCATGCCCATCATTTTCCAAAAAATGGGAGCGCTTGGTCCGCTTTACGGAACATTGTGGTTTGCTTTGCTTTTCTTTGCCGGAATTACCTCGTCGGTGGCCCTGGCCCAGCCGGTCATGGCGTTTATGCAGGATGAGTTTCGCTGGTCGAGGAAAAAGGCCATGTTTTTCACCGGCTCGCTGATGGCCATTGGTGGTTTGGCTTGTGTGTTTTTCCTCAAGCACGGTTTTTTGGACGAAATGGACTTCTGGGCCGGAACCTTTGGCTTGGTCATTTTTGCCTTAATTGAGGTGTTGATTTTTGCGTGGGCCTTTGGCATTGACAACGGGTGGAAGGAAATCACCCGTGGAGCTGACATTAAGGTACCGCGGGCGTTCAAGTTCATCATCAAGTACGTAACCCCGGTGTACCTGCTGCTCATGCTTATTGCCTGGACCTGGCAGGATGCCGTGCCCATTTTGCTTTTTGCCAAGCAGCCGGCGCAAGATGCCCCCTATCCCCCCGAAGATATCCCCTACGTGTTAGCGGCAAGGCTGTTGATGCTGGGAACCTTTGTGCTGTTTGCGGTGTTGGTGGGTGTGATTTGGCGGCGGCGCCACCGTCAGGAGGGATTGGTATGACGCTCACGTGGGCTGGATGGCTGTTTTTGATTTCGGCCTGGGGCTTTATTGCTGGCCTCACCGGTTACTGCATGTGGAAAGTGCTGGTAACCACCGAAAAGAAGAAGCGCCGGCCCGACGAAGAGCCGGTGGTAATTACGCCGTAGCGTTGTAAGGCGGCAAAGCCCCCGTTCGCGCCTGAAGCCCAGGCGCGAAGGCCGTTAGAACAGCGGTCTTTCGATGTGCTCTTCCACTTTCCAGTCGTACTTGTAAAGCGGGATATTGAGGGGCACCGTGAAGTTGTAATCCACGTAACAGGTACCCATGTCCCGGCGAACGCGGATGGCCTCCTTGTTCAGCGGCAAGCGAAGCGACCGGGCTTTGTTGAAGATTTGGTCCACGATGTACTCATCGGTGTGCTGGGGAAGCGAGGCCTGCTCCGCTTGCGTTTCCGCAAACCGCTTCAGCTCCATGACCTTGGTTTTCACCGGAATGACCCGGATTCCGGTCACGATGGCAAAGGCCATGATGGCCACTCCAAAAAGGCAACCAACCATGCCCCGACCTGCCTGCGAGCGCAACCGCATAGTGACCTCCTGAACCCAATTCTAGCGGATGAGCATGAAGGTGCGCTCCCAGCGGGTGCGGGTGAAGAAATGCACCACCACGTTGGCGAGGTTGCGAAGCCCTTCGCCAAAGCTTCCGGACACCACCTGATGGGGTTCAGCCGCGTAGGACCAGTAAATCATGAACGCCCGACCCTTGAAGTAGCTGCGGGGCACCGAGCCCCAAAAGCGAGAGTCGTAGGAGTTATCCCGGTTGTCCCCCATGCAAAAGACGTGACCCTGCGGAACCTCGTAGGGGCCGTAAAAGTCACGGAACCGGCGGTCGTCGGGGAGGTAGGGAGAGGGGGGCAAAATGGCGGGGTCTTTGAAAACCGCCCGGGGGTTGTTTTCCGGCTGGCCGTTGATGTAGAGCCTTTTGGCGCGGATTTCCACCCGATCACCACCCACGGCCACCGCCCTCTTGATGAAGTCCCGCTGGGGATCCTGGGGGAACTTGAAGACCACCACGTCCCCCCGTTGCACGTCCCGGTAAGGGAGCAAGCGGTGCAAAGGGGTGTCCCAGTGCGGCGCGTAAATGAACTTGTTGACGAACAGGTGGTCGCCAATGAGCAGGTTGTCCTCCATGGATCCGGAGGGGATCTTGAAGGCCTGCACCACAAAGGTGCGGGCAAAAAGCGTAAAGGCCACCGCCACCAGGATGGCCTCGTAGTACTCGCGGAAAACCCCGTGTTTCTTCACCCTTGCGCCTCCGCCCTTGCGGGCAAGGTATGGTAGCAGAGCTTCAGGACTCCACTTTGAGAACCGCCAGAAACGCTTCCTGGGGGATGTCCACCCGGCCCAGGCGCTTCATGCGCTTTTTGCCTTCCTTTTGGCGCTCCAGGAGCTTGCGCTTGCGGGTGATGTCGCCACCGTAGCACTTGGCCAGCACGTTCTTGCGCAAGGGCTTTACCACCTCCCGGGCAATCACCCGCGAGCCAATGGCCGCTTGGATCACCACCTCGAAGAGCTGGCGGGGGATCATTTCCTTAAGCTTTTCCGCCAGCGCCCTGCCCTTTTGGTACGCCTGCGACCGGTGCACGATGGTGGCCAGGGCGTCCACCGGCTCTCCGTTCACTAGGATGTCCAGCTTAACCAAATCCCCCTGACGGTAGCCGGCCAGCTGGTAGTCGAAGGACGCGTAACCCCGGGAGCAGGACTTGAGCTTGTCGTAAAAGTCCAAAACCACCTCGGCCAGCGGCAGACGGTATTCCACCAGCACCCGCCCTCCACCCAAAAACTCCAGCTTCACCTGCTCCCCCCGGCGTTCCTCGCAGAGCTTGAGGATGGCGCCCAGATGGGCCTCGGGGGTGAAGATCGTGGCCAGGATGATGGGTTCCTCGATGGCCTCGATGTTCCCCGGAGGTGGCAGTTGTGCCGGGTTTTCCACCTCCACCACTTCGCCGGCGGTGGTGAGCACGCGGTAGGCCACGTTGGGGGCGGTGGTGATGAGCTCCACCCCAAACTCCCGCTCCAGGCGTTCCTGCACGATTTCCATGTGCAGAAGGCCCAAAAAACCGCAGCGGAAGCCAAAACCTAGCGCCTGGGAGTTGTCCGGGGTGAAGGTGAAGGCAGCATCGTTGAGGGAGAGCTTTTCCAGGGCGTCCCGCAGCAACGGGTAGTCCCCGGAGTCCACGGGGTAAAGCCCCGCAAACACCATGGGCTTGATCTCCCGAAAACCGGGAAGGGCCGGGGCAGGGTTTGCGGCATCCAAAACCGTATCCCCCACCCGGACTTGCCGCAGCTCCTTCAGCCCGGCAAAGAGGTAGCCCACCTCGCCGGTGGCCAGGGTCTCTTTGGGCACCGGGCGGGGGGTGAGGATGCCCAAGCCTTCCACCTCGGCTTCCAGCCCCGAAGAGGCCAGGCGGATCTTTTGCCCCACCTTGAGCTCACCGTCCACCACACGCACCAGGCAGCGAACCCCGCGGTAGGGGTCGTAGGCGGCGTCAAAGATGAGGGCCCGCAGGGGCGCTTGGGGGTTGCCCCGGGGAGGGGGGATGCGGGACACGATGGCTTCCAGCACCGCGGGAACCCCGAGGCCCGTCTTTGCGGAAATGAGCAGCGCCTCGTCGGCTTCGATGCCAATCACCTGCTCGATTTGCTCCCGCACCCGCTCGGGTTCGGCTTGCGGCAGGTCCACCTTGTTGAGCACGGGAACAAGCTCCAGGCCCTGCTCGGCAGCCAGATAGGCGTTGGCCAGGGTTTGCGCTTCCACCCCTTGCGCCGCATCCACCACCAGCAAAGCCCCTTCGCACGCCGCCAGGGAGCGCGACACCTCGTAGGAAAAGTCCACGTGACCGGGGGTGTCAATGAGGTTGAGGGTGTAGGTTTTCCCGTCCTGGGCCCGGTAGCTCAAGGTGACGGTGTGGGCTTTGATGGTAATTCCCCGCTCCCGCTCCAGGTCCATGGAATCCAGCACCTGCTCCATCATCTCCCGCGCGGAAAGGGCGCCGGTGAGCTCTAAAAGCCTGTCCGCCAGCGTGGACTTCCCGTGGTCAATGTGGGCAATGATGCAAAAGTTGCGTATCAAATCCTGAGGCATGCTGCTGCTCCTTGTTCCCGAAAAAAGGGGTGTTTACACCGTCGCCAACGGCGGGAACACGCGCTTGCCGGTTCCCCGCTCACCGCTCCCTTTCCAGCTCACCCGGGCGTAGGGCTCCAAGCCCAAGGGATCCGCGAGAAGACCCGCGGCCGCCCGCAGCTGGCCGGCCCTGCCAATCATAGCGGCATTGTCGGTGGTGAGGGCCAGGGGTGGGATGCGGACGCGCACCCCGCTTGCCTCCCCCCACCGTTGCAGCTCGGAACGCAAAAGCCGGTTCGCCGCCACTCCCCCTGCCGCCGCCACCACCGGGGGCTGATAGCGCTGGCAGAAAACCTCCAGCGGGGCGAGAAGCCAGCTCACCACCGCGGCCCGGAAGGAAGCCAAAAGGTCCAGGGCTTCCCGGGGAGGGTTTTGGGGGTCCGAAAGGGGGGCAAGGCCCAGCTCCTGCGCCTTGCGGATCACGGCGCTTTTCAAGCCAGAAAAGGAAAAATCCAGCTCTCCGTGGGGATCCTTGATGCGGGGTGGGGAGAAGCGGAAGGCGGAAGGGTCGCCGTTTTCCGCTAAGCGGTCCACCACCGGCCCCCCCGGGTAACCCAAGCCCAAAGCTGCCGCCACCTTGTCAAAAACCTCCCCCGCCGCATCGTCCCGGGTACGGTTGAGGGGAACGCCTCTACCTTGGGAAAACAGGAAATAGCTGGAGTGCCCGCCGGAAACCACCAGCGTCAAAGCCCCGTCGGGTATGGCCTCGGCGGGCCGCCCTTCAAGGTTCATGAAGGGCGAAACCAAATGCCCCTCCAGGTGATCCACCGCAGAAAGCGGCAGGTTCCGGGCGTACGCAAAAGCGGAGGCGTAGCAGGTGCCCACCAGCAGGGAGCCAATGAGCCCCGGTCCTTGAGTCACCGCCACCAGCTCCAGATCCCCCAACAGCCCCTGCTGCTCCAGAGCGCCCATGAGCCGGGGGAGCACCTCCACGTGGTGGCGAGCAGCCAGCTCCGGTACCACACCCAGGTACGGGGCGTGCACCGCCACCTGGGAGGAAACCAGGTTGGCCAGCACCTCCCCCTGGGGGCCCAAAACCGCCACCGACGTTTCGTCGCAGGAGGTTTCGATGGCCAGCGTCTTCATGCCAGAACCCTCTGCAGGTTTTCGCCGGTAACCGGGGCAATGACCCCCCGCTCGCAAACGATGGCTGTGACCAGCTCGGGAGGTGTTACGTCAAAGGCGGGGTTGAACACCCCCACACCTTCCGCCGTCACCGCCCTTCCCGCACACTCCCTTACCTCTGCGGCAGGCCGGCTTTCAATGGGAATAGCCGCCCCTGAGGGACAGGCAAGATCAAAGGTGGTGGTGGGTGCCACCACCAGGAAGGGCACACGGTGGCGCTGGGCCAGCACCGCCAAGGGGTAGGTGCCCACCTTGTTGGCCACCGAACCATCGGCGGCAATGCGATCGGCCCCCACCACCACGGCGTGAACGGCACCGGAAGCCAGCAAGCTGCCCGCCGCCCCATCCGCCAGCAGCGTCACGGGCAGGCCATCTTGAACCGCTTCCCAGGCGGTCAAGCGTGCCCCCTGCAGTACCGGCCTGGCCTCGCACGCGTAAAGCCTGTGAAGGCGGCCGGAGGCGTGCAACGCCCGCACCACCCCCAGGGCCGTGCCCACCCCGCCGGTGGCTAAAGCGCCGGCGTTGCAGTGGGTCAGCACCGAAAGGGAAGGCCCCGAAAGAAAGGCCGCCCCAAGCTGAGCCATGCGCAGACAGGCCTCAGCATCGGCGCGATGGAGGGCTTCCGCGGCGGCGGCAAGCGCTTTTGCGCGCTCTGGCTCGGGGGTTTCCCGCGCCACTTGCAACAGCAACGACACCGCGTGGGGCAAGTTCACGGCGGTGGGTCGGGCCTGGGCTAAGGCTTGGCCCTGGGCTTCCAGGTAGGAAAGGTCGGGGTTTTTGTGCGCTTCCAGAGCCAAGGCGTAAGCGGCCACCAGCCCAATGACCGGTGCCCCCCGCACCGCCAAGCCGCGAATCAGCTCCACCGCCTGTTCCGCCGAGCTCACCTCCACCCAGCGCTCCTCCCAAGGGAGCAAACGCTGATCCAGGACGAAAAGCTTTCCGTCCCATCGCAAGGCCGCCACGCGGGTGGTGAGCGCACCCATGGCCGCCATGGTACCGTACCGGCCTGGGCTTTTGGGTACAATGCCGGCAGAAAGGGGGGAGCTCATGGCCCTAAAAGTGGCAATTAACGGTTTCGGCAGGATCGGACGGCTGATCTACCGGCAGGCTTTCCAGCTCCCGGAGCTGGAGTTTGTGGCCACTAACGACCTTACCGATGCCAAAACCCTGGCGCACCTTCTCAAGTACGATTCGGTGCACGGTACGTTCGCGAGCCAGGTGGAGGTGGATGGCGACTGCATCCTGGTGGATGGCAAACCCCTGCGGGTGCTGGCGCAACCGGATCCCAGCAAGCTCCCCTGGCAGGAGCTGGGGGTGGATCTGGTGCTGGAGGCTTCCGGCCGCTTCACCAAGGCCGAGCAAGCCCAGGCGCACCTGCAAGCGGGAGCGCGCTGGGTGCTGATTACCGCGCCGGCCAAAGGGGCGGATGTCACGCTGGTGTACGGCGTCAACCACCACCTCCTGGATCCTTCCCGCCACCGCATCGTTTCCAACGGCTCCTGCACCACCAACTGCCTTGCTCCGGTGGTGAAGGTGCTCCACGAGAGCTTCGGCATCGTCCACGGTTTGCTCAACACCGTGCACGCCATGACCAACGACCAACGCCTCTTGGATCTGCCCCACAGCGATTTACGCCGGGCGAGAGCCGCCGGGGTTTCCATGATCCCCACCTCCACCGGTGCCGCCCGGGCCATGGCCGAGGTTTTCCCCGAGCTCAAGGGCAAGCTGGACGGCCTGGCGGTGCGGGTCCCAACCCACGACGTTTCGCTGGTGGACTTCACGTTTTTGGCAGAAAAGCCGTTCACCCGCGAAGCCATGCTGGACGCCTTCCGGAAAGCTGCAGCGGGGCCGCTTTCGGGGGTGCTGGCGGTTTGTGAGGAGGAGCTGGTGTCCATTGACTTCCGGGGGAGCACGGTATCGGCCACCGTGGATGCCCCGGCCTGTCTCACCGTGGGTGACCGCATGGGCAAGGTCCTCGCCTGGTACGACAACGAGTGGGCCTACGCCGCCCGTTGCGTGGACGTGGCCAAGCTGTTCGCCCGGGGGTAACGATGCCCCGCACCATGGACGAGCTTGCGGTTTCCGGCCGCCGGGTGTTGTTGCGGCTGGATCTCAACGTGCCCCTCAAAGACGGCCAGGTGGCCGACGACACCCGCATCCGCGCCGCTGCCCCTACGGTGCGGGCGTTGGCGGAGCGCGGGGCGGTGGTGGTGGCCTGCTCCCATTTGGGTCGCCCCAAGGGCAAACCCGAGCCCAGGTACTCCCTGGCGCCGGTGGCCCCAGTTTTGGCCGAGCGGAGCGGCTGCCCGGTGCTTTTTGTGGAGGATGTGGTGGGGGAGAAGGCCAAGGCCGCGGTGGGGGAGGCCAAGCCCGGGCAGGTGGTGCTCTTGGAAAACCTGCGCTTTGACCCCCGGGAGGAAGCCAACGATCCGGAGTTTGCCAGGGCTTTAGCTTCGTTGGCGGACGTGTACGTCAACGACGCCTTTGGTGCCGCCCATCGCGCCCACGCCTCCACCGCCGGGGTAGCTCAGTTCTTTGCGGAAAAAGCCGCGGGGCCCTTGATGCTTGCCGAGCTTGCCGCGCTTTCAAAGGTGAAAGACAACCCCCAAAGGCCGCTGGTGGTGATAGCCGGAGGGGCCAAGATCTCCGGCAAGCTGGAAACCCTCCAGGCGCTTTCCCAAAAGGCCGACGTGCTGTGCTTGGTGGGCGGTTTGGCCAACACCTTCCTGCTGGCGCAAGGCGTGTCCGTGGGCCGCTCGCTGGTGGAGCCGGATCTTGTGGAGCTCGCCCGCCAAATTCTGGAGCAAGCCCACGCCCGGGGTACCCAGGTGGTGCTGCCGGTGGATGTGGTAGTGGCAGAAAACCTCGAGGCAGCAGAAGGGCAGGTGGTGCCCGTCAGTACGGTCCCGGCAAACGCCATGATTCTGGACGTGGGTCCGCAAACCGTAAAGCTCATTGCTTCCAAGGTTGGCAAGGGCACGGTCTTTTGGAACGGCCCGGCGGGGGTTTTCGAAAAGCCCGCTTTTGCCGCTGGCACCCTGGCCATTGCCCGGGCTTTAGGGGAAAGCCAGGCGTTTACCGTGGTGGGTGGCGGCGAAAGCGTGGAAGCGGTGCAGCTGGCCGGGGTAGCTGCGCGCATTTCCCACGTTTCCACCGGCGGCGGAGCGTCCCTGGAGTACTTGGCGGGGGCCACGCTCCCTGGCGTTGCCGCACTGGAGGCTTAAGGTGCTGTTGGCGGCCAACTGGAAGATGTACGGCTCACCCTCCCAGCTTGCGGCTTACTGCGAGGAGCTCCTCCCCCAGCTGGAGGGCTGCGCCCACCAGGTGGTTTTGTGCCCGCCGTTTCCGCTTTTGCCGCAAGCGGTGATGCTCTGCGCCGGTTCGGAGCTTGCGGTGGGGGCGCAAAACTGCCACTGGGCGCGGGAAGGGGCTTTTACCGGTGAGGTTTCCCCGAACCTTTTGGCGGAAATGGGGGTGAGCTGGGTCATCATCGCCCACTCCGAGCGGCGCAAGCTCTTTGGAGAAACCGACGACACCGCTCTGGCCCGGGCCAAGGCCGCCCAGGAAGCGGGGCTTTCGGTGATCTTTTGCGTGGGTGAAACGCTGGCCGAGCGGGAGGGTGGCGAAACGCTTTCGGTTTTGCAAAGGCAAACCGCGGTGCTGGCGGGCCTTGACCCCCAAAAGCTGGTGATTGCCTACGAACCGGTGTGGGCCATTGGCACCGGTCACAACGCCACCCCAGCCCAGGTGGCCGAAGCCCACGCTTTTATACATGAGCGTTTGCAGGAGCTCACGGGCCAAGCGGTGCCGGTGCTTTACGGGGGCAGCGTGAAGCCGCAAAACGCCGGGGAGCTCCTGGCCACCCCAGGGGTGGCCGGGGCGTTGGTGGGCGGCGCCAGCCTTGACGCCGGTTCCTTTTTCGCTATTATTCAAGCTGCCCCGGTGGCCGGGGCAAAGGGGTGAGCTTGTGTACACGCTGCTACTGATCCTTTACGTGGTGGTTTGTCTCTTTCTGATCCTTGTGGTGTTGCTGCAGCAGGGCAAGGGCTCCGATGTGGCGGCGGCCTTCGGTGGTGCCGGCTCGCAGGTAGCCTTTGGTCCCCGCGGCTCCACAACCCTCCTTCACAAGCTCACCACCGGGTCGTTTGTGCTTTTCGTGGCTTTGTGCATTGGCTTGGCGGTGCTTTCCGGGCAGCGAGGCCGGTCGGTGGTGAAGGAGCTTGCGGGCGGCAAGGCACCGGCCGCTCAAACCACCCCCGCCCCTGCAGCGCCCGAGCCGAGCAAGTAAGATGCCTGCCCAGCGTGCCGAAGTGGCGGAACTGGTAGACGCGCACGTTTGAGGGGCGTGTGGCGCAAGCCGTGCCGGTTCGAGTCCGGCCTTCGGCACCAACCCTCTTTCCTCACCCGCAAAAAAAACAAAGCCTTGCGTGCTTGGGTCTTGGCCATAGCCCTGGGGAAGCGGCGTGAGCTCTTGCAGCCGTGAGCCCCGTCACTTGCAGCCTGTCCACCTTCGCTCGTAATATGCGTCTGTTAGAAGAGACGGAGGCATCCATGGGAAAGCGAATCGTAGGGTTTTTTTTGGCGGTTGCAGCAGCGGCAGTGGCTTGGGGTGTGAGCCCTGGCACCGATGTTTGGATCCCCTCGGTGGGGCATGGCCCTGGGCAGTTTGGTTCCCAGTGGCGCACCGATGTGTGGATCTCTCTGCCCTTGGGAAGCGCCGCAGCTACTGTTGACATTTATTTCCTTCCCCGCTCGGAGCAAGGCAACAGCTGGCCACCGGAATCCCGGAGGATCACGGTGAATCCGGGAGAAACCCGGGAGTTCGTGGACATCATCAAGGAGCTTTTTGGGAAGGACAGCGCCTTTGGGGCCTTGCGGATCGTTGCCGACCGGGAAGTGCTGGTCACCTCCAGGATTTACTCCGCGGGCCTTACCATCGTCACCAACGAGGGCAACAAGACCGGCAGTACCGGTCAGTTCTTTGCCGGGTTGCCCAGCACCGCGGCTATTGGTGCCAACCAAACCACCGATCTTCCGGGTGCCGAAGAAAGCTCCAGCTTCCGCACCAACGTGGGTTGGGTGGAGGTCACCGGCAACGAGTGCTCGCTGCGGGTGGAGGTGGTGGACGGTAACGGCACCGTGCTCAACAGCAGGACGTACACCGTCAAGCCTTACGCGGTGGTGCAAAAGGGCAGCATCCTCAACGAGCTGGGTGGCGGCGGAAACAACCGCCGCTTGCGCTTTACCGTGGTTTCCGGCAGCGGCAGGGTGTTGGTTTTTGGCTCCCGCCTGGACAACGGCAGCAACGATCCCTCCACCATTGAAATGCGCACCCCAGCGCTTGTGGATCGCGGCCAAGGGCTTTTTGCTGGGGCTTTTCTGGAGACCGGAACGACTACCGGCGGATTAAGGTTTTCTTTGGTCTCCCAAGGGGTGAGCGGCTTTTACGCCAACGGCCTGGTGGATTGCGGCGGTGTTCCCTACACGCTGGACTTTGGGCCTAATACCACGGCAGTTGAGCTCGACAGCAACGGCGCCTTTTCTCTCGCTTTCACCCAAGACTACAACGACAACAGCACGAAGGTCCTCACGGTGGTGTGGTCGGTGACCGGCCAAGTGGCCAGCAACGGCACCGCCAGCGGTTTGGTGCAGGGAAACGTGACGTTCGCCGCTCCCGGTTGGACCAACTGCACCGGCCTGACCCAGGCTTGGCGAGCTGGTTGGGTTTCGCCGTAAAGGCGCGAGGGCAACGGAAAAAAAGCGGGCCAGCTGGCCCGCTTTTTTATTCCGCCACCTCGATGACCTTGGTCCCCGCCAGCTTGTCGCCCATGCGTCGGCCTTCGGCGTCGGTAAGGACCAGCACCAGCTCGATGATTCCAATCACCAGACCCACCAGCCCAAAAAGAATGGCCACGATCCAACCCAAGAAGGGGATAATCCAAAAGATCGTGCCAACGGCGCCCACCGCCAGCGGCAGGTTCCGCTTGGCCGAGGTCACGGGATCCATGGGCTGGCCATCCAACCGTACCGGCCGCAGCTTGATGAGCTTCTTGCCGATGGACCTCCGGTCCATGAAATCCAACTCCAAGCCATCGCGAAGCAAGATGTAAAGCCCACCGATGATCCCACCGACGATGGGGATGAAGCTCACACCGGCCGCCAGGATGCCGTCAATGATGGCGGCAATGAATCTTTTTCCCAAATCAGCCTTGCTGGGCGCAGTTTGCGGAACGCTCGCCATATTCCCTCCTTGCCAGGGGCATACCCTTGTGGCTGGATTTAGTCTCCACCTCTAGTTAACGAAAGTCAAGGCAAAGAGAGGAGCTGCCGGTAAAGTGCCTCGTAGGCGTCCACCACCTTTTCCTGGGAAAACTGCTCCGCCCTTTCCCGCGCCAACCGCTTTTGTTTAAGTAGCTCCTGGGGGTCTTGCAAAAGCGCGGTGACCTGGGCCGCCATGCCCTCCACGTCACCCACCGGGAACAGGAAGCCGCCGCTTCCGGGGGTAACCAGCTCGGGAAGCCCCCCCACCCCGGTGGCCACCACCGGCACGCCGCAGGCCATGGCCTCCAGGGCAGCCAAACCGAAGGACTCCTGTTCGGAGGGGAGCAAGAACACATCGCCGGCGCCCAGGGCACCCTCCACCGGCGAAACGTTGCCCAAAAAGTCCACCCAGGGGGCCAGCCCCGCTTCGCGCACCGCCCGCTCGGCGGCAGGGCGATCGGGACCATCGCCAATCATCGCCAGGTGGCAGGGGAGCTTTTCATGCACCCTGCGGAAGACCTCCACCACATCCAGAACCCTCTTGACCGGTCGGAAGTTGGAGGCGTGCACCAAAACCGGCGCGCCGTCGGGGGAAAGGCGCCTTCGGTAGGCAGCCTGCAAGCTGGGATCGCAGCGGGAGAGGTCCACGAAATTGGGGATGACCTGAATTTCCCTGCGGGTGCCGATGACCTCTCGGGTTTCCTGGGCCAGGGCTTGGGAAACTGCGGTCACCGCATCGGCCTTGTCCAAAGCCCACCGCACCACCGGCAAAAAGGCCGGATCGGCGCCAACCACGGTAATGTCGGTCCCGTGCAAGGTGACCACCAGCTTGGGTCCGCCCCCCATGATTTCCTTGGCCAAAAGCGCGGAAACTGCGTGGGGGATGGCGTAGTGCACGTGCAGCAGCTCCAAACCGTGGTGGGCTGCCACATCTGCCATGTGGGAGGCTAAAGCCAGAGAGTAAGGGGGGTGCTGGAAAAGCGGGTAGGAAGGGAAGGTCACCTCATGGAACGTCACCCCCGCTGGCACCCGTCCCAGCCGGTAAGGCAGGGCGTAGCAGATGAAGTGCACCTGATGGCCGCGGCGGGCCATGGCCAAACCCAGCTCGGTGGCCACCACCCCGGAGCCACCCACGGTGGGGTAACAGGTCACGCCGATGCGCATAGCACTCCCTTCAGAAAAGCACCTAGAGCCTTGCCGGAAAGCGGGCCCAGGGCAAAAAAGCCCTCAGCCCAAGGCACACCGATGAGGTTGCCAAAGGCCCGATCCCGCCCTTCCATGGCCTCCAGGAAAAACCCGCTGGCTAGCTGCGTGGGGTGTCCTTCCCCGGGAGCAAACTGCGAGCGGTAGCAAGCCAGCGCTTTCCGCTTTTGCGGGTAGTGGGCGGTAACCTCCACCACCAGCGTGGGCTCCCCCGCCTGCCGCGGGCCGGGGTAGGCCAGGAGAAGCTGGGTCCGGTGGGGCTCCCCAAGCTCGGGAAGAAACCCCCGCACCCCCGCCAGAAAAGCGGCAGCTTGCACCAACACGCTGGCCTCCCGGTGGTCGGGGTGGGGGTCGTGGGGGTGGGGCAAAAGCACGAAGGCGGGTTTGAGGGCACGCAAAGTTTTCACCACTGCTGCCCTTTGCTCACCCGAGCTGCCCGAAAGGCCCGCGTCCGGGAGCTCCAGACAAAGGCGCGAAGCCCCCAAAACCCGGGCGGCGGCTTCCGCCTCCTGGCGGCGCAGTTCCACGGTGCCCCGGGAGGCTCGCTCACCGGCGGTCAAATCCACGATGGCTGCTCTACCCCCGCCGTGGACAAAAGCCGCCAGCGTCCCGGCGCAGGCCAGCTCCGCATCGTCCGGGTGGGCGGCAAAAACCACCAGCTCCGCGTGTCCTTCCACCACCGGGAAAGACTAGCAGACACCCGCTGTTGCTCTTCTGGGCAAGCAAGATCGGCCGGGATGGTGTAAACTTCGCACTCATGAGACGAATCGCCTTCTGCTTTGTAGTTTCGTCACTCCTGGCAGCGGCTATGGCGGCGCAAGGGCCAACGTTTGTGGGGGTGGAAAAGTGCAAGCCCTGCCATCGCCCGGAGTTTGAAACCTGGAGCCAATCGGCCCATGCCGAGGCCACCAAAACTGCAAAAGGAGCGCCGGGGTTTGCGGCCAGCTGCCTTTCTTGTCACGCCACCACCCCCGACGGCTCGCTGGAAGGCGTGCAGTGCGAGGCCTGCCACGGACCGGGATCGCAGTACTGGCCCATTCCGGTGATGATGCACCGGGAAAAGTCGGTGGCTGCCGGTTTGGTTTTGCCCGCCCCGGGGATGTGCAACCGCTGCCACGACGGACAGGACCACCACAAAGCCGTGGAGTGGGGAGCCTTTAAGCACGACCACCGGGAGAAAAGGCAAGCGGTGGAGCTTCCCTGACGGGTTTGTCTGCTTTTTCGCTGTCTTGTGAAAGCTTTCCGGCAACCAGCGCGCCCGTGACGGCCTCCCGTCCGGCAATCACCAGGGGCCACCGGGGTTCCAAAACAAAAGGTGCATGGGGCTGGGGTCCGGGGGCAGGGCCTTGAGGGCCTCTACCAGCCTGATCGGGAAGTCCATACCCAAAGCAAGCAGCGGGGAAAGTACCGAAAGGGCGCGTTCTTGCGGGTGACCCGCAGGCCGCAGGGACTGGCGCAGGCGGAAAAACCGCTGGTGCTCCAGTTGGAGCCTTTCCTCCGCTCGGGTTTCCAGACGGTGGGCCAGCCAGGAGAAGCTTCCCATGAGCTTCTTCTGCGTGGCCTCCAAATCGCCGGTGAGGTTCGGCTGCTCGGCGCGCGCTTTTTCGGCAAAGCGCTGGAGGTCGGCTAGCCACTTGTGGGTAAGCCGCTCCCAATCCCTCACCAGCCCGGAAGCCCGTAAGAGCCTCCGGGGCAAGCGAGGGGAAAGCAGCTCCTCAGGGGCAACCCCAAGCTTTTCCGCCCACCGGCGTTCCGCCGGACCCACCACCGTGATATGCGGACGCAGCTGCCAGCGCGGTTGGGGAACGCCCGCAAGCTCCCAGAGGTCCTGGGCTTGCCAGTGGTAGGCCAGCTCGGAGCTTCCGAGGATGGCGGTGGTGGTGCCCAGGGCGGCGTCCTGCAAAAGCGGGCGGAGCCAAACGTTGGGGGCGAGCCCTTCGGGGTGATGGGCCAGCTCCGAAAGCCGCCGGAAAGCGCTTTTTGCCGCAAGCCTTCGGCGCCGACCCTGCTCCAGCCGGAAAAAGGGCAAAAGGTCCTGGCGCAGCCGCAGGGGAAGGGGAAGCCCTTGGCCGGCAAGCTCCCGGGCGCGGTGCTCCAGGCAACCCCAGGCCTCTTCGAGCTTTTCCAGGATTTTCTGGGCCGCCCAGGCGGACGCCTGGGCAAGCTCCGGCAAGCTGGCATCCACAAGCACGAGCCCCAGGCCCCGCAAAAGGCGGGCAAAAAAGAGGCCGCAGGCCTCCCCCAGGCGCTGCCCCGGGGCAAAGCACTCCCGGGCCACGGTGAAAGCCTCAAGGCCGCCAGGGGGAAGCGCATCTTGGGGGATCTCCTGTAGCCGCTCCGAAGAAAGCGGGGAAAGCACGGCGGCAAAGCCGCAGGCCTCCCCCCGGGTCCAGCTCTCCCGGGCTTCCAGAAGCTGGCCGCCCACCACCACCCGACCCCAGCCCATTTCCGGCAGGTCGTCGTCCCGGGTTTCCAACCAAAAAAAGCCCACCGCCGGCTGGCCGGCCTCCCGCAAGCGGGCCACCTCCGCCGCCACCGCGCAGGCTTTCACCAGGCTCAAAAGCGGTCCACCCCAAAGCCCCGGCTGCTGCCCCGCCACCACCACCGAAGCCCCGGAAAGCCAAGATTTCAGCTCTTCGTCCACCGGGTTGCCCCAGCGGCGGTTGAGCTGGGCCAAGGCCGAGGCCAGCTCCGGAGAGCGGGGCAAAGCCTTTTCGGTTTCTGGTTTGGGGGTGGTGAGCTGGCCCGCTAGAAGCGCGGCGGTGACCGGGTGGGGGGGCTCCCAGCGGTTTAAGGGAACGGTGACCCAGGGCTCAGTGGATGCGCAGGCGGGTGGCATCGTCGTGGGGAGCGAAGCCGTGGCTCAGAACAAACACGTACGCGGCAAACCGCTCCCTTTCCGTTTCCGAGATGAGCTCAAAGACGAACTCCTCCTCGTTTTCGCCGGTGGTGCCCTGGACGTAGCTCACCTGCTCCGGGGTCACCCAGATTTCAGCCACCGGTCGCTTACCCCGGAGCACCTGCACCAGGTACATCCCTTCCTGCGGGTCCTCGGCAAAGTGCCAGTGCAGGTCCTCATCGTCGTACACCGCCACCTCTGGGGTTCCGGCCCGCAAGATGCAGTTGGGATGACCGACCAACCAGCGCCAGAAAACCTCAAAGCTCCACGGGCCTTCCACCGGCACCTCCGCCGCGCCCAAAAACGCTAGCGGCGCGCGGCTACCGCCAGCCGTGTGACTGCGGCATCCAACACCGTCTTGTGGTGGGCAAACTCCTCGGGAGGGGCCAAGCGCAGCGCTTCTTCCGCTTCCCGACGGGCCTTCTTGGCGGCTTCCACGTCAATTTCCTCGGGTTTTTCCGCGACTTCCGCCAGCACCGTCACCGCTTCGCCGCTCACCTCGGCAAAACCCCACTGGATGGCCAGGAAGTAGTCCCGCACCCCCTTGCGGTAGGAAAGCTCACCGATGGAAAGGGAAGCCAAAAGCGGGGCGTGTCCTGGAAGAATGCCCAAAACCCCCAGCATCCCGGGGAGCTGCACCTCGTCCACCAGCTCGTCCACCACCACGCGGGTTGGGGTGACCACCTTTAGGTGCAGCTTTTCCGCCATTTACGCCACCTCAGCCTTGAGCCTTTCGGCGTGCTCCAGAACCTCATCAATGGTGCCTTTCATGTAAAAAGCTTGTTCGGGGATGTGGTCCAGTTCCCCTTCCACGATCATGCGAAAACCACGCACGGTTTCTGCAATAGGCACGTACTTCCCTTTGAGACCCGTGAACTGCTCGGCCACGTGGAAAGGCTGCGAGAGGAAGCGCTGGATCTTGCGGGCCCGCGCCACGATGAGCTTGTCCTCTTCGGAAAGCTCGTCAATCCCCAAAATGGCAATAATGTCCTGCAGCTCCTTGTACTTCTGCAGGATGCGCTGCACCTCCCGGGCCACCCGGTAGTGCTCCTCCCCCACCACGTGGGGGTCCAAAATGCGGGAGGTGGAGGCCAGGGGATCCACCGCCGGGTAAATACCCAGCTCGGCAATTTGCCGGGAAAGCACGGTGGTGGCGTCCAGGTGGGCAAAGGTGGTAGCGGGAGCCGGGTCGGTGAGGTCGTCGGCCGGCACGTAAATGGCCTGCACCGAGGTGATGGACCCCTTCTTGGTGGAGGTGATGCGCTCCTGCAGCTCGCCCATTTCCGTGGCCAGGTTGGGTTGGTACCCCACCGCCGAAGGCATGCGGCCCAGAAGCGCGGAAACCTCCGAGCCCGCCTGCGTGAAGCGGAAGATGTTGTCAATAAACAGCAGCACGTCTTGCTCTTCTACGTCGCGGAAGTACTCGGCTACGGTCAGACCGGAAAGTCCCACCCGCAAACGGGCACCCGGCGGCTCGGTCATTTGCCCGTAAATGAGCGCGGCCTTGGACTTGCGCCAATCGTTGGGGTCAATAACCCCCGATTCCTGCATTTCCAGCCACAGGTCGTTGCCTTCACGGGTGCGCTCGCCAACGCCGGCAAACACCGAGTAGCCACCGTGCTGCAGGGCCACGTTGTTGATGAGCTCCATGATGAGCACGGTCTTGCCCACACCGGCCCCACCGAAAAGGCCGGTTTTGCCACCCTTCGAGTAAGGCTCCAAAAGGTCAATGACCTTGATGCCGGTTTCAAACATCTCGATGGTGGTGGACTGCTCCTCAAAGGAAGGGGCCTCCCGGTGGATGGGCCACCGCTCTTTGGTAACGATGGGCCCCCGCTCGTCCACAGGCTCGCCCACCACGTTGAGCACCCGGCCCAGGGTTTCCTTCCCCACCGGCATGGAAATGGGGCCCCCGAGGTCGTAGGCTTTCATGCCCCGCACCAAGCCGTCGGTGGGGTGCATGGACACGCAACGCACCCGGTTTTCCCCCAGGTGCTGGGCCACCTCGGCAATGACGCGAACCTCGCCGGCATCGCTTTTATCCCGCACCTCGATGGCTTGGTAAATGGGGGGCAGGTGTTCCTCAGGGAACTCCACGTCCACCACCGGACCGATGACCTGCACCACACGTCCCACCACTTGTTCTGCCATAGCGTTCTCCTACCGCCCGCCCAGTGCTGCTGCACCGGACACGATTTCAATAAGCTCTTTGGTAATGGTTGCTTGCCGCACCCGGTTGTAGGTGAGGGTCAAGCGGTCAATCATTTCCGCGGCGTTCTTGGACGCCGAATCCATGGCCACCATGCGCGCGGCGTGCTCCGCCGCCACCGAGTCCAAAAGCATGCGCCACACCTGGAACTCCACATTACGGGGCAAGAGCGCGTGGAGGATGGCTTGCGGGGTGGGCTCAAACAGCATGGGCACCTCGCCATCCCCGTCGCCCAGCTGCTCCCGCTCAATGGGCAAGAGCTTCTCCACCTTCACCTGCTGCTGGATCAGGCTCTTGAAGTGGTTGTACACCACGTACACCGCGTCCACCTGCCCTGACTCAAACTTGCCCCGCAGCTCCCGGGCCAGGGCGTAGGCCCCTTCCGGGGTGAGCCGCCCCATGAGGTCCAGGTGCACAGAGGCCAGAGGGATGCCCTTGTGGCGGAAGTACTCGGCTCCTTTGCGCCCCACCAGGGTGATCTCCACCTCCGGGAAACGCTTGCTTTCGAGAATGGCGGCCACCTCCCGCAAGACGTTGGCGTTAAAGGCGCCGCAGAGCCCCTTGTCGCCGGTGACCACCACCAGCGCCACGCGGTTTTCCGGGCGCACCTGCAGCAGGGGGTGCTTCCGCTCGGAAACCTTGGCCGCCACCCGGCGGAGCACCAGGGAGAGCTCTTCGGCGTAGGGCCTTGCCTCCAGGATGCGGTTTTGCCACCGGCGCAGACGGGCCGCCGCCACCATCTTCATGGCCTTGGTAATTTGCTCGGTGGCCTTCACCGAGCGAATGCGGCGGCGGAGGTCCAGCCGGCTAGGCAAGGGCCGCCTCCGGGTGCTCCCTCAGGAACGCCGCCACCGCGTCCTTGCAGGCCTGTTGCAGCTCCTCCTCCACCGCTCCCTCCAGCTTTCCGGTGGCCACGATGGTTTCCAGAACCTGCGGGTGGTGGAGCTTCACGAAGTCGTGGAGGTAACGCTCAAAGGGGCGAACCGCCGAAACCTTGAGGCCATCCAAAAAGCCGCGGGTTCCCGCAAACACCGAAACCACCTGCAGCTCCACCGGCATGGTGTCGTGGAGGTCCTGCTTCAAAAGCTCCACCAGGCGCTCACCGCGGGCCAGCTGCCTCTGGGTGGCCTTGTCCAGGTCCGAGCCGAACTGGGCAAAGGCCGCCAGCTCCCGGTACTGGGCCAGCTCCAGGCGCAGGGTACCGGCCACCTTCTTCATGGCCTTGATTTGCGCGTTGCCGCCCACCCGGGACACGGAAATGCCCACGTTCACCGCTGGCCGCACGCCAGCGTAAAAGAGGTCGGTTTCCAGGAAGATTTGGCCGTCGGTAATGGAAATGACGTTGGTGGGGATGTAAGCGGAAACGTCTCCAGCCTGGGTTTCGATGATGGGCAGCGCGGTGAGCGAACCCCCACCCAGGTCATCCCGCAGCTTGGCGGCCCGCTCCAAGAGCCGCGAGTGGAGGTAAAACACATCGCCGGGGTACGCCTCGCGACCCGGGGGCCGGCGCAGCAAAAGCGAAATCTCCCGGTAGGCGGCGGCGTGTTTGGAGAGGTCGTCGTACACGCACAGGGCGTGCTGGCCGTTGTAGAGGAAGTACTCACCCATGGCGCAGCCGGCGTACGGGGCCAGGTACTGCAGGGGTGCCGGCTCCGAAGCGGTGGCCGCCACCACGATGGTGTGCTCCATGGCCCCGTAGTCTTCTAGGGTCTTCACCACATGGGCCACGGTGGAGCGCTTTTGGCCAATGGCCACGTAAATGCAAATCACCCCTTTGCCCTTCTGGTTGATGATGGTGTCCACCGCCAGAGAGGTCTTGCCGGTTTGCCGGTCGCCAATGATGAGCTCCCGTTGCCCGCGGCCAATGGGGATCATGGCGTCCACGGCCTTGATGCCGGTTTGCATGGGCTCCTTCACCGGCTGCCGGCGCACCACACCGGGAGCAATGCGCTCCACGGGGTAGTACTCGGCGGCGGTGATGGGTCCCTTGCCGTCCAACGGCTCGCCCAGGGGGTTGACCACCCGGCCCACAAGAGCGGGGCCCACCGGCACGGAAAGGATCTTGCCGGTGCGCCGTACCTCGTCCCCTTCCTTGATGGCGCTGGACTCGCCCAGCAACACGCAACCCACCGAGTCTTCTTCCAGGTTCAGGGCCAAGCCGTAAACCCCGTGGGGGAACTGGACCATCTCCCCAGCCATGACCCGATCCAAGCCAAAGACCCGGGCAATGCCGTCACCCACCGACACCACCGTCCCCACCTCGGCCATTTCCACCGAGGTAGCCACCCCTTCCAAGTGCCGGCGCAAGATATCGGTAATCTCACCCAACTTAACCTGCATAGCGCCCTCCTCCGGGCAGGCTTTTTTCCACGAAAAGCTCCAGTTGCCGCTTCAAAGACCCATCAAACACGAGGCTTCCAAGGCGCACCACAAACCCCGCCAAAAGCTCCGGCTTTTCCTCCTGCTCCAGCGCCACCTGGCTTGCCACCACCTGCACCAGCGCTTGCTCCAGCGCTGAAAGCTGTTCGGGGCGGAGAACCGTGGGCACCAGCACCTTGCCCCGCACTACGCCGAAGAAGCGGTCGCACAAAAGCCCAAACTCCTCGGCCACCAACGACAGGTAGCGCAACCGGTAGTGGGTTTGCATGGCGACCAGAAGGCGTTGGACCTTGGGGGGAAGCGCCAGCTCCCGGGACACCGCGTGTAAAAGCTCGGACTTCTGCCGGCGGGAGAGGGTGGGAACCTCAAAGGCCCGCACCAGATCCGGCAGCGAGGCGAAGGCCGCTGCTGCCCGGGCCAAAGCTTCGTTGGCCACCTTCAGAGCTTCCGCCCCTTCCGGCTTGACCACCGAAAAGAGCGCTTGGGCGTAGGGACGGGCCAGACGCCGGCTCATGCGCGCACCTCCCGGGAAAGGCGGGCCAGAGTGGTTTCAAAGATGCGGTCCCGATCTTGGGGGGTGAGCTCCTTGCCCAGGATTTCCCAGGCCACCGCTGCCGCCGCTTCCGCCGCTTCCCGGGCCAGCTGCTGGCGGGCCGCCAAAAGCCGCCGGGTGGCCTCATCCTCCACCTGCCGCAGGAACTTGGCGGCCTCTTGTTCCCCCTCTGCGATCAAACGGTCCCGCTCCGCCTCACCTTCCCGCCGCAGCCGATCCCGCAGGGCCACCATTTCCCCTTCCAGGGCAGCAAGCTTGGCGCTCATCTGCTGCTGCATGGCCGCCGCTTCCGCCCGCAGCCGCTCAGCTTCCCGCAGATCGCGGGCAATTTCCTCCCGACGGGTGTGGAAAAAGCGGGACAGGGGACGGGCCAAAAGCCACGCCAGCAACCCCAAAAACACCACGAGGTTTGCGGTTTTCCAAAGGACCGTAGGGAGCCCCAGAAACGTTTCCGCCGCCCCCTCGGCCGCTTCCGCCGCCTGCGCGGTTAGCCAAACCCCGGCAACCCACCAAACCCTCATGACGCCAGCGCCCTCCCCAACAGCCGCTGGGCCAGCTCCCGCGCCAGCTCCCGCGTGTGTTTGGCCAGCTCCTGGCGAGCCCGCTGCGTTTCCTGCTCCAGCTCAGCTTGGAACTGCGCCAAGCGCTTCTGCCCTTCGGCCCGGGCCGCTTCCAGCTTTTCCCGCCGCTTTTGCTCCCCTTCCGCCCGCAAGCGGGCGCGTTCCTTTTGCGCTTCCGCCGCCACCTGCGCCAGCTCCCGTTCCCGCTCGGCCAGGGCTTGCTCAAGCTCGGCTCTAGCCTGTTCAAAAGCCTCCCGGCCAGAGTTCACCCGCTTTTCCCGCTCGTCGAGGATGGCGAGGATAGGGCGGACCAGCTGGCGGTTCACAACCCAAAACGCCAGCCAAAAACACGCCACCACCAAGAGGAACGATACGTTCGGTAGGTTCACGCTGCGGCCTCCACCCGCTTGACTGCCGCCCTATGCCCGCGGCGGCCGGCAAGTTTAGCAAGGCCTTGGAGAAAGGTCAAACAAAGGGCCTCGGCTTGAGCCGAGGCCCCGGTCTTTTAAGCCTTCTCTGCGCTTACTGGCGACCCAAAGCGAGGCCCACAAACACCCGGCGACCCGGGGCCGGGTAGCCCCGCACCTCCTGGTAGGAACGGTCGGCAAGGTTTTCCACCCGGACGGTGAGGGCCGAAAGCTCCGTCAACGGGAGCTGGGCGGCGAGGTTGGCGGTGAAAAAACCACCTTGCTGCACCCGGGCGAAGCTCACCGGGTCCAAATCTGGCCGCCTCCCTACGTACACCAGGCTGACCTCGCCTTGGCCCCAGGCAAAGTTTTCCCCCAGCGTGAAGGATCCAGACCACTGGGGGCGACGCAAGAGCCGCAAGCCGTCTTGGTCTTCCGCTTCCAGGTAGGTGCCGGAAAGGCGCAGAAGGCGATGTTGCAGGCGGCGCTCAAGGCTCAGCTCCACGCCCTTTTGCCGCGACTCGGCGATGTTGGCAAAGCGCCAGGTGGTGTAGTCGAAGTCCACCAAATTGGTGATGCGGTTGGCAAAGGGAACCAGCTGGAGCATGACGTTGCCCAGCATCTGGGTTACCCCTAATTCCACACTTTCGGAGCGCTCGGGTTGCAGGGTGGGGTTTCCGGAGTAGGGGTAGTACAGTTCGCCCAGGGAGGGAGCCCGGAAGCCCTTGCCCGCCGCCACCCACACCCGGCCGGAAGCCCACGGCAAGCTCCAGGTGACGCGGGGGGAAAGCTCCTCCCAAGCCCCGGCCCGATCCCAGCGCAGCCCGGCGGTCACCTCGCCGCCCCTGCCCAGGCTCCAGCGATCCTGCAGGAAAAGCGAGCGCACCGTTTGCTTGCGGTCGGTGAGGGCGGGGCCGAAGCTGGAGCCGGCCGTTACCTCGTCCTGCCGCCACTCCCCGCCCAGCTGCCAACGGTGGGGCCCAAGCTGGCCGCGCAGGGCCAACCGCCCCTGCCAGCTCTCCTTGTCGGTGTCAGCGGCGGTGTAACCCCAGGGGTCGTCGGGGTCACGGAAGGTGAGGTTCCCCTCCACCCGGGCCAGGTGCCCTTCCAGCTGCAGGGAGGGACCAAGGCGGAAGCGCCAGGGCAGCCCCACCAGCGTTTCTTCGGCGGCTGTAAAGCGGTGCGGGGTGGCCTGCGCTCCGGAAAAGGGGATTTCCGTGCGGCTGCGGCTGGCCCGCACCAGCACCCCCACGCGGGCACCGTCCCGGGGGCGGAAGCCGGCGGAAAAGGTCAAAGCCTTGCCCCAGAAGTCGTCGTTAACCAGCTCGCCGGTGCCCTGCCGCTCCACCGCCTGCACCGAAAGGTCCCAGGACTGGCTCCCCACGCTCACGCCCCCCTGGTACCGGCTCCAGCCGCCGCTGCCGGTTTCCCCCAAAATCTGCCATGAGGTCCCGCTTCTTTGCGGGGCAAAGAGCTGCACCACCCCACCCAGGGCGTCGGCACCGTAAAGGGCGGAGTACGGCCCCCGCACCAGCTCCAACTTGCCAACTCCGGCGGTGAGGGGCAAGCTCCAGTCGTACCCGCCAAAGTAAGGGTCGTTGAGGCGAATGCCCTCAAAGAGCACCAGGGTATGGGTGGAGTTGGTCCCCCGGGAGAAAAGCGAGGTGACCCCACCATCCAGCCCCGAGCGCAAAAGCGTAACCCCGGAGCTCCGGCGCAGGAGAGCAGCTAGCGAGGTCTCCAAGCTCCGGGAGATCTCCCCCTCATCGAAAACCGTGACCGCCGCGGCCACCGATTCCAGGTTTTCTTCTTCGCCGGAAGCGGTAACCACCACGGTTTCGGTAAAGGTAGGTTGCTGCGCCGCCAGGGGCAAACAAAGGAAAACACCTAAGACGAGACAAGACCAGGCTTTCATCGTGCACCTCCCGTGCGTTTTTTTGGGGTGGCAGGTCTCCTGGCTCCGGATCACCCGGTAAGCTCGCCTTCCCAGGACGCCAGCTTCCACCGCACGCCCCAGTGGCTTTTCGAGCTTCCGTCCCCGGTTACAGTGGCGGGGGCCGCGCCGGACTTGCACCGGCTTCCCTCGAACCACCCCGGTTGCGGGCCGATGTTAGCAAACAAAAAGCGCGCCGCCAAGGCGCGCTTTTTTTGATGCGAAGGTTGGGGCTTACTGCACCGTCACGCTCACCGGCACTTCCAGCCGCGGCCTGCTGGGGTCGTTGGTTTCCACCACCAGGGTGGTTTTGTGGGTGCCCTTGGGCGCCCCGGCCTTCAAGGTCACGGCCACCTGGTACCTCTGACCCGGCTGAAGGGGGGTGACTTCCACGGTAAACAGCTCGCTGGCCACCTTGGCGTTGGCGATCTGCAGGTCGTGGTTTTGGCGGTTGTTGACCAACAAGAGCGCCCGGCCCACCGGAGCGTCGTTGGGCACCGTTCCCAAATCCACGGTAGGCGGCACCACCTGGATGATAGGCCGCACCACACCGGTAAGGGTTACCGTGACGTTTGGCGCCTTTTCGGCGGTGGTCTTCACCGTCACCTTTTGGTTGAAGGGGCCCTCGGGAGCGTTGGCGGGTACCTTGAAGCTCACCTCCCACTGGGGCTGGTTGCGGCCCTGGATGAGCTCAGAGCCCTCCAGCTTGCGGAAGGAAGCGGTCACAGGAGCCGTACCGGTCTCCACCCCCAGCACCTTAAAGTCCACCGGTTGGGACGGTACCAACACCACCTTCTCCTCCGCCGCTTCCCCTTGCAAGACGTTGAAGCGCACGAAGCTGCGGGGCACCACGTCAATGAAAGCCTGAACATCGGCTTTCACCACCAGGGTCATGCTGGGCATGGCCGGGTCGTTGGTGTACACCAGCACCGCCTTTGAAATGGGGCCGGTGAAGTCGGTGGTGTCCACCTCGGCCACGATCTTGCCCTTGCCTCCCGGAGGCACGGTGCGGTCAAAATCGGCCACCGTGCAGCCACAGGTGGGTCGTACCTGGGTGATCTCCAGGGGGGCGGTGCCGGTGTTGCGCACCTCAAAGGTGGCGCGGATCTTCTCGCCCTTCACCACCACCCCGAAATCCTTGATCTTTTCCGGGAAATCGACCACCGGCTTGGCTTCCGAGGCTGCTTTGGCCTCAGACCCAGCGGGGGTTGGGGCCTGCGCCCAGGCCGGCAATACGCAAGCCAACATCAACACGCCTTCCAAGATCCTCTTCATGTTCATCCTCCTTGGGCCAATGCTGCCCTTTCTCGGCCAGCGGGTGCTAGAGTACTCCAGCCCGCCGGCGCGGGCAACTTCTATGCGAGATTCGTGCCACTACTACCTGTTGCCCATTGGGGGGATGGCCACCGCAGCCCTGGCCGGCCTGCTTTCGGAAAGCGGCTTTCGCGTGTGCGGGGTAGATTCGGCGCTCTACCCGCCGGCCTCGGAGCTTTTAGCGGAGCTTGCAGTTCCGGTTCGCTTGGGCTTTGATCCGGCGCACATCCCTGAGGTGGAAAAAGCGGTGGTCATCGGCAACGCCGTGCCCATTTCCAACCCCGAAGTTCAAGCCGTGCTCGCCCGGGGGCTTCCCTACACCTCGCAAGCGGCGCTTTTTGGGGAGCTTTTTTGCCAGAACAGGAAAACCGTGGTGGTGGCCGGCACCCACGGGAAAACCACCACAACAGCTCTGGTGGCCCATGTGCTCACCCACGCCGGCCTTGACCCTACCGCCTTCATTGGCGGTGTTCCCCGGGGCGGAAAGCCCTGGCGGCTGGGGCACTCGCCGTGGACGGTGGTGGAAGGGGACGAGTACAACACCGCGTTTTTCGACAAGGGCCCAAAGTTTCTGCACTACTTCCCCCACATCTTCGTGGTCAACAACGTGGAGTATGACCACGCCGATCTCTACCCCTCCCTGGATGCCATTCTGGCCGCTTTCCGCGCAGGAGTGGCGCGGGTGACCGGTGACGGATGGGTGGTGGCCAACGCCGACGACCCTGGCGCTCGGGAGGTGGCGGCCCACGCCCGAAAGGTGCTGTGGTACGGACAAAGCGCCCAAGCCCAGGTGCGCTGCCGGCACTTTTCCCATCGCCAGGGTAACCTGGTGGCCGAGGTTGCCCTGGACGGTGACGTGTGGGAGCTGGAAGTTCCGCTGGTGGGGCGCCACAACCTGGCCAACCTCCTGGCGGTGGCGGCGGTGAGTCGCCTGGCCGGCATCCCCCCCGAAACCCTGCAGCGAGCCTTGGCCACCTTCCCCGGCGTGCGCCGAAGGCTGGAGGTGGTGGGGGAAGCCGGAGGTGTGACCGTGGTTGACGACTTTGCCCACCACCCCACCGCCGTGGGTCTCACCCTGGAGGGAGCCCGGGAGCGCTTTCCCGGCCGCCGGCTGGTGGTCGCCTTTGAACCCCGCTCCCTCACCGCCGGCCGCGCCGAGCTCTTCCCCCTGTACGAGCAAGCCTTCGCCCTGGCCGATGGGGTGGTGCTGGCGCCCATCTTCCACCGCCACCGGCTGCCACCGGAAGAGCAAATGGACCGCCACCGCCTGGCCGCACAACTGAAGGCCAAGGGTGTGGACGCGGTGGTGGTGGAAGACGGGGGCGATCCGCTTCCCACCGTGTTGGCCTTGCTGCGGCCGGGGGACGTTTTCATTGCCATGTCTTCCGGGGATTTTGGTGGCCTCCCCCGCCGGGTGCTGGCCGCTCTGGGAGCCTGAGCTGGTGGTGTGGCTTTTCCGGTTTTTGGCCACCGTGGGGTTTTTGGGGGAGCACCTCCCCGCCCCCGGTACCACCGTGGGTTCCCTCGTCGGCCTGGGTTTGTTCTTGCTGTTCCCCGACGCCGGGTTAAGGCTCGCCGTTGGTGTGGGCCTCACCCTCCTGGCCCCGCTGGTTTGCGGCCGGGAAGCGGTACGCCGGGGGGAGGTGGACCCCAGCCCCGTGGTGCTGGACGAGGTGGTGGGGCAGTGGTGGGCCCTGCAAATCATGGCGTGGGCCGGCGTGCCCTTTAGGACTCCGTGGCTGGTTGTGGGTTTTGGCCTTTTTCGGCTCTTCGACGTGCTCAAACCCCCGCCGGTGCGTCAGGCGGAGCTGTTGCCGGGCGGTTTGGGGATTGTGGCCGACGACCTGGTGGCGGGTTTGCTGGCAGGACTCTTAGGGGCGCTTGTCTTTCGCGTTTGGGGTTGACCCGGTTTTTTCCAGGAGCTTGCGGCGTAAAAGCTCGTTTTCAAAGGCCATACCTGCTTGCTCGGCGGCCAACTCCACGATTTCCCAATCGGCAATGGGGGCGTCCCGCTCGCCGTTGTCCGCCACCACCAGGGCAATGACCCGCTGCACCCCCCGCACCGGGAAAACCACCACCTCATCCCGGGCCGCCGGACCCAAAAGCTGCCGCAGCAGCTCCGGCAGCTGGGCATGGGGACCCCGCACCACCTCGCCGCTTTCCACCGCCCGGCGGAGCAAATCATCGCCGCCCCAGGGAAGGCGCAAACCGCGGGTGGACTGGGCCAGCAGCTGACCCCGGGCATCGCGGCCAAAAGCCCCCAGCACCGAAAGCTCCCGCTCCTTGGCTAACAGCAAAACTGCCCGTGCCACAGTTTCCGAAAGGATGCTCAAGAGGTTGAGGGCCAGGGAGGTGGCCACAAAACCGCTGCGCAGGTCCCCAAAAGCCTGCCGCAGACGGTGGAGCGTGAGCTCCGCAGCCCCCTCCCGGGGCGCCGGCAGCTCCTCTTTGCTGCTGGCCGCGGCGGTGACCGCCGCCACCACCGCCTCCAGTTCCGCCGGCACCACCAACGCCGCTCCGGCCCGCAGGTAGGGCGCCACCGGCTGACCTGGCTCGGCCACCACCACCACCCGCACCCCGGAACGAAGGTGCCGTACCCTGGTGACATCCGAAGGCCCCAAAATGCCCTGCCGAGCATCCGCCACCACCACGATGGGTCCTTGCCCATCCCCCGCTTCTTCCAGGCTCACCCGCCGCACCGTGCGGGCTTCCTCGCGCAACGCCGCGCAAAGCCGGGCGAGGAACGCATCGTCAGGGGTGAGCACGTGAACCAAGGGCCGGTGCTCGGCGCTTTGCGCATCCAGCTGCTCCAAGACCCTGGTAAGGTCCTCGGAGGTCAGTATTTCTGGGGCCTTGGGGGTAACCGGCGAAACCACCTCCTGCTGGTTTTTTTGCTGGAAGATCTCACTGGCCTGCTGCAAAAGCTTGGCGGTGTCCACCTCCACTTCGGGGATCACGTCGAAAGGGTAGAGGGTGACCTCGTCCGCAGGGGTTAGGTCGTCGGGCAAAAACTCAAACTCCCCGGTTTCCCACCCCAAAACCACCGCCACCGCCCGGCGGATTTGCTCCTCCACCACCGCTTTGAGCTGGGCCCCGTTGATCAGCCCGGCGTTCACCAGCAGTTGCCCCAGGGATCGGCGCCCCGGACCTTGCCTTTGGGAAGCCAACGCCGCCTCCAGCCGCTGGCGGTCCACCAATCCCCGCCGGATAAGCAGGTCGCCAATACGAGGAGCGCCGGTGGCTTGCGCAAAGACGATCTTGCCCTTGAAAAAGCCAATGGTGGCGCGGTCCTCCCCCCGCTCCAGGGCTAACACACCGGTCCGCTTTCCCAGGTGGATGAACTGCAGCACATCGGCCACCGCCACGTCCTGGAGGCTGCCGGAAATCCCCTGGGAGGCAGGCCCTTCGCCCATGCTGCGGTTACTCCCCCCGTGCCAGCTTGATGAGGCTTTCTAAGGTGCGCAGGCGCCGGTCCTTGGTGGCAAAGATGCGGGCCGCAAAGAGGGCGGAGGCGGCGTGGGCGGAAAGCAAATCCAAAAGCTCCCGATCCTCCGGGCGGAGGGAAGGCTTGTGGGGCAGAAGCTTGAGCACCACCAAAGCCCCGACGATTTCGCCCTGCACCTTTAAAGGCACCACCGCCACCACGCTGGAGTTGGGAATGGGCGCCAGGCGCAGGGTGCCATCGGCCAGTGTGGCATCCACCGCGGCCTCCCCGCCCAGGTACTCGTCGCCGGCAAAGAGCGGATAAGCCCCGGTGTCGAACCCCTGAGCCAGGGCCACCTCAAAGCCCTGACCGCCGTCCCGGCGCAGGAGCACCGCAAAGGCCTCGGCTCCCAAGAGGTTCACAGCAATTTCGGCGATGGTTTGCAGCACCTCCGCAGGGGTGAGGGTGGCGTGGAGCTGGTAGGTGGCCACGTAAAGGTTCATGAGGCGGGAAATTTGCCGCTCGGAAGCCGCCAGCTGCGCAGCCAGCTCCTTGACGTCCGCCTCGGTCCGCGCCAGCCGTTGGGCCAAATCGTCCTCCCCCTTTCCGGCGGTGGCCACCCCTGCCGACTGCAGCTTGTGCTCCAGCTCCCGCACCAGCTCGCGGGCCTTTTCCAGGGTGGTCTTCAGCTCGGCCACCAGCTCCTTCCCCGAGCCCTCGGGCAGCTTCAAACCTCCCGACGAGGTTTCCTTCATGGGGCCTCCAGGGCAGCAATGGCTGCCCGCAACCTTTCGGCGTCGAAAGGCTTGGTAAGGTAAGCCACGGCACCCGCCGCCAGCCCTTTTTCAATTTGCGCTTCTTCTCCGTCGGTGGACACCACGATCACCGGCAGCCCCGGAAGCCGGCCCTGCTGGCCCAGGGCTGCCAGAAACTCCAGCCCGTTCATCACCGGCATGTTGATGTCCAGAAGCACCAGATCCACGTCCGGATTCTGCTCAAGAAGCTGCAAGGCCTGTTGCCCGTTTTCCGCCAGCAAAAGCGGCGTGCCGCGCAGCATCACCTCGTACATGCGCAGCATGAGCTTGGAATCGTCCACCGCCAGCACTTTCTTCGGTTGCACCGACACCCCCTATCGGCGCTACTCCCGCCCTTCAACAGCATAGAAGGCTTACCCCTTGGCTGCAAGAACCGGGGTTTTTAAAATGGGCCGAAGTTTACGGGAGGTGACGCATGGTCTTTGGGGTGGCGTTGCTCTCGCTTATGGCAGCTTCGGTACAGGCGCACCAGCTTTCGGGAACTGTTTACTGCGAGGCCAACTGCCCGCAAGCCACGGTGCGGCTTTTCCCGCTGGGGGAAAAGAACATGGCTTCCCCCCACCAACCCGGAAAGCCCCTGCGCACGGTGGAAGTGATGCCGGCCACGGCGTTCACGCTGGAGGTGGAATCCCTTCCGGTGCGAGTGGAGGTCTCGGCCCCGGGGCACGCTGCCGGGGTCATTGAGGTTTGGTTCCCCGAGCATGCGACGCTCCCGCCCCTGTGGCTGCCCAAAGCCATGACCCGCAGCGTGCAGATCACAAGCGCTGGGAGCAAAGGCAAGCTGCTGGTGATGGACCAGGAGGAGGGCGACCGCGTGGGGAGGTGGCGGTGGAGCACACCCACCGCCTTTGCGGAAGCCGGAAAAGCCGTGAACGTGCCTGTCGCACCGGGGGTCTTCACCAGTTTGACGGTGGTTGATGAATCGGGGTGCTTCGCCTTTGTCAACGTGACCGAGGGCAAGGGAGCCCCGGTAAGCCTGCGCTGCCGCACCGTAACGGTTACGGTACAGGACCCCCAGGGCAAACCCCAGGCCAACGTGCGGGTGGCGGCGGAAGCCATGCCGGTGGGGACGGCCGCCCTCACAGGGCCGGACGGCAAGGCCAGGCTTTCCCTCCCCGACTGGTGGAAGGGGCGGGTGGTGGCCTGGACCGGAGAGCAGGGGGGCTCGGCCCGGGTGAGCAACGAGACAGCCAAAATCGTGCTACGCCCGGTGGCCTACTTGCCGCTGGTCACCGCCCAGCCTTACCCCACCCTTTTGGTGTTTCCCCGCTATATCCCCTCCGCCCTCACCGGCGGTCCGTTGCTGCTCAGCGGCACCGGCGGCCGCGTCCCCTTCATCCCCCCCGGCGGCGAGATGGAAATCCTGGCCTACGGGTACGACGCCACCAGCCTGTCCGTGGAATCCCCCACCCAAACCCTGGGGGTTAGGCTTTCGCCGCAAGCGTGGATTGAGGGCAAGGTGGTGGACCCGCGGGGGCTTCCCGCCCCTGGCGTGCCGGTTTGGAGCGAGGAAAGCGAGGTAGCCACGTTTCGTTTCACACGTTTTCGCACCGTCACGCGGCTTTTGCCAGAACCCGCCTGGGTGAGCGGCCAGGACGGCAGCTTCGGGCCTTTCGCTGTGAGCGCCGGGGAGCTGCGGCTTCTGGCCAGCCATCCGGTCCTGGGCCGGGCCGACTCCGGAAAGCTTGGCCCCAAGCCCAAAGAAAGGCTGCCGGTCACCCTCACCCTCGCCCCCGGTACCCGTTTGAGCTTGCGGGTGGTGGACGAGCGGGGGACGCCCATCCCCGGTGCCGATGTGCAGGTTCACCCCGGCCGGGAAGAGGGGCCCCGGCTTACCATCCGCCTGGGAGCAACGGACAAACCGGCCCTGGCCCGGGGGGAAAGCGACCGGGAAGGCCGGGTCATCCTGGGCAATTTGCCTGCGGGTCCCCTGGAGCTGGTGGTGAAGAAAGCCGGCTTCGTGACGGCAGTGCAAGAGGTGAAGCTGCCGCCGGAGGGCAAAGACCTGGGGGATGTGACGCTGCAGTCGGGCACGACAATTATGGGGCGGGTGGTGGACGAGCAGGGACGGGGGCTGCCGGATGTCACGGTGGTGGCAGGCAGCAACGCCGATTTCTTGTACGATTATTTAACCCGCACCGAAGCCGACGGCGGTTTTGAGCTCGCTGACGTACCCAGAGAAGGGAGCCTTTACCTTCAAGCCCGCTCCCGGGAGTACTCGAGCTTGCCGGTGAAGGTCAGCCTGCCCCCCGCTGGACCCGTGGAGCTCAAGGTAAAGGCCGGCAAGCTTCTCAAGGGCCGGGTGGTGGACAAGGAAACCGGGGAAGCGGTGCCCAACGCCGAAATTTCCGGTGGGCGCCTGTTAACCCGCAGGATCGGTGGGTTCACGGTGCAATCCGCCGTTCCCGTCCCCCCCACCAGCTCCGATCAGGACGGCTACTTTGAGCTGGCCATCAATGAGCCTGGGGAGGTGCGGCTGGAGGTGCGGGCCGCGGGGTTTGCCCCCGCCCAAAAAACCGTACCCATCAAGCAGGACGAACCCCCCGGCTTCATCCTTGTTCAGCTGGAACGGGGGTTTACCTTGCGCGGGCGGGTGTGGGAGGCCGATGGCAGCCCCGCGGTAGGGGTCACGGTCACCGCCAACGAAGCTGGGGAGCGGATCGCCGGCACCATGCTGGCGATGTTCCGCAGGCCCCTGGGCACCACCACCGATGGCCAGGGGCAGTTCGTCCTCACCGGGTTGAAGCCCGCCAAATTTACCGTGGAAGCGCGAAGCCCGGAGGGCGCCCAGGACCGGGTCACCCTGGACATCAGCGGGGATACGGAAGCCGAGCTGCACCTGGCGGCCCCGGGGAGCCTGGAGGTGCACGTGGTGGGGCCACAAGGGGAACCGCTGGCCGGTGCCCGGGTTGCGGCTTCAGGAATTGGCGATGACCTCCCCGAGCGCCAAACCGATGCCGCCGGCGTGGCCCGCTTTGAGGACGTTGCCCCGGGAACCTACTTCGTGGTCGCTTCCCTGGAAGGCTATGCCGCTGACAGTGAGCAAGTCAACGTGGGTGCCCAGGGGCCCAAGACGGTAACGCTGAAGCTGGCCCGGGGCGGGGAAGTGCTTGGGGTAGTGCGGGGCCTTTCCCCCCAGGAGCTGGCCCGTTGCCAAGCGTGGGTGGGGATGAGCCGGACGAAGGTTGCTGGTGACGGCAGCTTCCACCTTAAGGGCGTGCCCTTGGGCAAACAGGAACTGGTGGTTTCGGTTTTCCCACTGGGTAGGACCCGAAGGCTCACGGTGGAGGTGCCGGAGGGATCCCCCGCCCAGGTGGAGGTGGACTTTGGTCAGGGTGTGACGATCTCCGGAACCGTGCGACGGGGGAGCCAGCCGGTGGTGGGGTATGCGGTGATGGCCAGCGGGCCCTCCCCCATGGACCGGGCTTCCGACACCACCGATGAAGGGGGCAGCTTCACGCTTTCCGGCCTTTCCCCCGGCAAATGGACGCTGGTGGTCAGCGACCCCAACGGCCAGGGGCTGCTCACCCGGGAGGTGGAGGCGGAAAAGGACGTGCAGGTTTCCCTGCTGCTCCCCAACGGCACCCTTTCCGGGTGGGTGCGCAACCGCACCAACCGCGAGCCCGTTGCGGAGGCGCAAATTACCCTGGAAATGCCAGGGCAAACCGCCTTCATCCGTCGCACCTCCGGCGATGAGACGGGGCGCTTCACCTTCCGCGAGCTGCCCACCGGCCAAGAGTTCCGGGTGCGGGCCAGCGCACCCGGCTTTGCGCCGGCGGAAACCAGCGTTACGGTTCGGGAGTCCACCCCCGAGGTGGAGCTTTTGCTGGAACCCCAGCAAACCCTGGAGCTTGTGGTGCGCGACGCAGACGGCAGCATCCCCACCGAGGTCTTTGCCAACGTCCAGGGTCCCTCGGGGGAACCCCAGCCGGTGTTCGTGAGTCTCGATCGGGAAGGGCGGGGCATCGTCACCCAGCTGCCACCGGGGGACTACGTGGCTTTGATCCAGGGGCAGGGGGCGGCGGTGGTGCGCTTTGCCGTGCCTTCCAAAGTTCAGCTCCAGCTCAAGCCGCGGGGCACCCTCGTTCTGGAATCCGGCAGCCCGGTGGAGGTGCAGGTATTGACCGCTGAAGGGTTGCCGGTGCCCTGGGGTTGGCGGGGGATGGGCATCAGCGGCGGCTGGCGTCGGGTGGAAACGAGCTGGAGGCTTGCCCTTCCCGCCGGTGACTACCGCCTCCTGGTGCGGCGGGATGGGCAGGTACAGGAAAAGCTCGCCACCGTGATACCCGGACAGGAAACGGTGCTGGACCTGGCTCCGTAAATGGCGTAGGGAGGTTCCAATGGTGAGCGCATGCCTGGTCCTGGCATTGACTGTCCCCGGCTCGGTGGTTTCCGGCACGGTCTTCTGCGAACAGCCCGGAAAGACGGTGGAGGTGAGGGTCTTTGCGGGCTCCCCTGCCCCTTGGGGGCTTACGCCCCAAGGTTTACCCTTAGCCACCACCCAAACCCCCTGCGGAACGCCCTTCCGCCTGGACGTGCCGGCATCTTCCCCGTGGCGGGTGGAGGTGCACGCACCCGGCCATACGGCGGCCGCCTTCCACCTCACCGAGGCGGGCGAACTTCCGCCGGTTTGGCTGCCCAAGGGCCTTTTGCGCCGGGTGGAGGTGGCCGGCTCCTGGCAGGGCAGCCTGAGGCTCTGGGGGTACCTGGCCGAGCCCCGCCCCTGGGGCCGTTGGCAGCCAGCTATCCCCGCGGGCCAGCTGCCCCGCCACGGAAAGCTGGAGTTTTACGCTCCCAAAGGGGCCCGGGTGGTGCTCTGGGGGCAGGATGAATCAGGTGCTTTTGCCCGCTGGGAGCTAGTCGGTGAACGCGAGAGCGTGAGGTTTGCCCCCACCCGGGCCACCGTGCGGGTGGTGGATGCCCTCGGCAAGCCGGTCCCAGGGGCCTCCGTGGTGGCGGAAAGGGCCCCCTCCGGCGCCGAGGCGGTGAGCGATGCTCAGGGGATGGCCCGGGTGCCGGTGGGAAGCGGCCAATGGCAGCTGGTGGCCTGGAAGGAAGGGGTGGGCTTGGGAACCGCCCGGTGGCCGGCCCAGGAGCCGGTGAGCCTGCAGCTCCAGCCCAGCAAGGAGGTGAGCCTGGTGCCGGCCTACCCGTACCCGGGGCTCAAGGTGGTGCCGCGCCCCTGGTTGAGCTACCTTCACGGGAAGGCAAGAGCGGGCGCCAACCGCATCCCCTTGCTGGGAGAGGGGCTGCACCTTGCCTTCTGGGCTCCGGGGTTTGCCTACCAGCAAACCGACGTGGAAGGCGACGTGGATTCGGTGGGGATCCGGTTGCTCCCCGAAGGCCGTCTGCAGGTGAAGGTTGTGGACCCCGCCGGCAAACCGCAAGCCGGGGTGCCGGTTTTCGTGGACGAGCCCGAGCGGTGGAGCCTGTGGTCTCCGGGCTACACCACCCCCTCCCTGCTGGCCCGGGGGGTGACCGATAGTTTGGGAACGCTGGAGGTGGCCGCGGAACCGGGAACCGTGACGGTACGGGTGGCGGCGCCCCCTTGGGCGGAAGCCCGGGAGGAAGTGGAGGTGCCCCCCGGGCAAAGGGTAACCAAGACCATCACGCTGACCCCTGGGGCGCGGTGTCGCCTGCAGGTGACCGACCCCCATGGCCGACCTTTGGCCGGTGTGACTGCCCAGGTCACCCGCCGGGGGCAGGGCACGGTGTGGTATTCGGGGCAACCCCGCCCGGTGATTGCCGAAGGTTCCTCCGACCGGGACGGGATGATGGTCCTGGAGCCGCTGCTTCCCGGTCCGGTGGAAATCACGCTGGTAAAGGCTGGGTTTGTAAAGCGCACGGTGAACGTGGAGCTGCCCCCGGAAGGCAAGGACCTGGGCGCGGTGGTCATGGAACCGGGGGCCTCACTGCAGGGGCGGGTGGTGGACGAGAAGGGGGAGGGCATTGCCAGCGCCAAGGTGTACGTCAGCGCCGACAGCGACGTGCCTTTTGGCGAATCCACGGAAACCGATGAGGCAGGGTTCTTCCAGTTTCCGGATCTGCCGCGATCGGGGGTGGTGTTCCTGCGGGCGGAAAAGCAAAACCGGGTTTCCTCCCGTCCCCTCAAGGTGGAGCTGCCCTCCCCACCGGTGGAGCTGGTGGTCCCCGGCGGCCGGGTCATCGTGGGGCGGGTGGTGCGGGCCACCGACGGCAAGCCGATCGCAGCGGCCCGCGTGTATGCAACGGAAGTTCTGACCCGGGTCGTTGGGGGTTTTAGCGGCATGAGCGTGCGCTCCCTGGGGCCGGGGGTGGAAACCGACAACGATGGCATTTTCCGCCTGGAAGTGGGAGACAGCCCCAGCATCGAGCTCCACGTTCGGGCCAAAGGGTTTCGGGAAACCAGCCGGCAGGTCCGAATGGAACCCGGAGAAAAACCGCGACCCCTTTTGATCCAGCTGGAGGAAGGCCTGGTTTTGGCAGGCCGGGTCATCGAACCCTCGGGAAGGCCGGCCGTGGGGGTGGCGGTTCGTTTGGAAACCGAGCGCCAGCAGGCCCGAGGGTTAGCGGTTGGCTCCCGGATCAAGGTTTGGTCCTCGGTGACTGATGGCGAAGGCCGGTTCCGCGTTGCTGACTTGCCCCCAGGGCGATACGAGGTCATGGCACAAACACCTGAGGGGTGGCGAGCCCGGGAAGTGGCGGAAGCCGGCCGGGAGGATTTGGAGCTCGAGCTGGAACCCACCGGCACCCTCACCGTGACCGTGAAGGACAAGAGCGGGGCACCGGTGGCGGGGGCCAGCGTTGAGGGTTGGGCCAACAGCGGCCAAAGCTGGAAGCAAATCACCGACGCCCTGGGGGAGGTGCGCTTAGGGCAGGCCAGCCCCGGCACCCACTCCCTGCGCATCACCCACCCCAACTTTGCCCCCGCATGGCTCCGCTTTGACGTGAAAGCCGGGGAGGAGAGCAGGCGGGAAGTGACCCTGGAGGCGGGTGGGGTGGTGGAGGGGGTGGTGAAGGGGCTTTCGGCTAGCGAGCTTTCCCGCTGTTCGGTGAGCGTGGGGGTAAGCTCCGCTACCCCGCTTCCCGACGGCTCCTTCCGCATCACCAACGCCCCGCTGGGCAAGCAACGGGTGGAGGCGCGGGTGGGCTGGACCGGGCGCTTCCGCAACGCCCAGGTGGAGGTCAAGCCCGACGCCCCGGCCTGGGTGGAGTTGGATTTCGCGTTGGGATTTACCCTCACCGGCCAGGTTCACAAACAGGGCAAGCCGCTTTCGGGGCTTATGGTGGCGGCCAGCCGAGAGGGTGAAGGTGTGGCCGATAGCACCGACAGCCAGGGGCAGTTCCGCCTGCGGGGACTGGAGGCGGGCCTGTGGAAGCTATCGGTGGCTGATGCCAGCGGGCAAGTTCTCCTGCGCCAAGAGCTGGAGCTCACCGCCGACCGTCACCTGGAGCTGGCGCTTCCCAGCGGAGCGCTGGCCGGCAGCGTGGTGGCGGCGGAAAGCCGCGAACCAGTGGCTGAAGCCACCGTGATCGTTCACCAGAAAGGCGGCTTTTTGCGCCAGGAAACCACCGGGGATGACGGCCGCTTTGGGTTTTCCGACCTCCCCGATGGGGACTTTACCATCACCGCCCAGGCGCCCGGCTACGGTAGCGCCTCGAAAGAGGTGCACATAAGTGCGGGGCAGGCACCGGAGGTGGTGCTGGCGTTACCCAAGGAAGCGGTGCTGGAGCTCTTCGTTCAAGAGCTCGGGGGAAGCGTCGGGGAAAGGGTGTGGGTCAGGTTAAGCGATGCCAGCGGCCTCACCCGCCAGCTTGCCGTTCCCCTGAACCGTCGGGGGCGGGGGGTGATTTCCGGCCTTCCCCCCGGTCGCTACGGCTTGGTGGTGGATGGCCTGGGCCACGCCGGCTTGGTGGTAACTACCCCTGGCCAGGCTCAGGTGGTGCTCCAGGAGGGGGGAAGCCTCATCCTAAGCGCCCCTGCCCAGCGGAACCTCAAGGTGCGGGTGCTTTTCCCGGAAGGACTCCCGGTGCCCCTGGGTTGGCAAGCCAACGAGGCAGGTGAGGTGGAGGTAAAAGCCGGACAGCAGCGATCGCTTCTCCTCCCCGCCGGGCGCTACCAGCTCCTCACCGACTCCGGCGCCTCCATCTGGGTGGACATCCCCGCCGGTGGGGCACCCGTTACCGTGGAGCTGCCTTAACGGGAGGGCAGCCCCATGCCAGCGAAAGCTTTTGCCCTGGCGGCCTTGGTTTTGATCCTCGCGGCAACGCTGGTGCACGCCGCGCCTTTGCGCCTGGAAACCCGGGTGTGGACCGAAGGGGCGGCGGAAACCGTGGAGCTTGTGGTCTTCCCCGCCGGGCGAGGGGTGGCGTTTGATCCCTCCTGGCCAGCCAAGCCCCTGGCCCGGGTTACCGGCAAACCCGGGAGCCTGCTTTCCCTTTCGGTGGACGCCCCTTTGCCCCTCCGGGTGGAGGTGCGGGCCCCCGAACATGTGGCCATGGCGCTGGAGGTATGGCTTCCCCAGCAGCTCCCCTTACCGGAGGCGTGGCTTTCCCGGGGTGAAACCAAACTCCTTCACACTCCGTCCCTTGGGAAAGCCTCCACGGTTGCCGTGTTCAGCCCGCTGGCCCAGCCAACCAACCTGGTAACGGCAGCGCTTCGCTGGCGTCCAATCGTGGCCAGCCAGCGGCTTCCGGCTGAAAAGAAAGTGGCGGTAGCGCTTCCGGAAAGAATTCCGGTTCCCTTAGTGGCTCTCGCCGAGGACGGCCGGTGGGCCCTTGCCAACGCCAGCCTCTCCGAATTCCACTGGATCTACGCGTCCAAGCCCATCCGCGTGCGGGTGGTGAACGAACAGGGGCAGCCGGTGGCCGGGGCAGAGGTGGCCACTCAAGGGGGGCCTCTGGGGTCGGCTGTACGAACAGCTGAGGACGGGACAGCGGTGGTCTGGCAGTACTCGGAAGAGCCAAGGGGCGTTGTGGCGACACAGGGCGCTTTGGGCGCCGCGGCCGTGACCCGGGCAGCGCAGGTGGAGCTGGTGCTCAAGCCGGTGCCCGCCCTCCGCCTGGTTCCGGCAAAGCCCTACGGCCCGCTTCTGGTGCGCACCAGCGGCTGGCCCGAGGCCTTGAGCGGGACCTTTTGGGTGCTCCCTCCCGAGGGCGGACAGGTCCCCAATCCCGGCCTCGAAGCTGCCCTCTGGGTGGCAGCTCCGGGTCAGTGCTTTGCCACCTATCCCCTGGAGAGGGATCGTGAGGAGCTGGTGGTGCGTTTGGTCCCTGCCGCTTCGTTGAAAGGGCGAACCCTGGACCCCCAGGGGCGACCTCTGGCCCACGTACCCATCCGGGTGGCGGCACCGAACAGGGCGCCGCTGCGCCCGGGAACCCAAGAGAAGGGCAACGACCAGGGCGTGCTGGCGGTAAGCGACAGCCTGGGGCAGTGGCAGGTGGCGGGGCTTCCCCCCGGGGAGGTTTGGGTTCAGGCGAGGTGGGGTCAGTGGGTTGCCAAAAGCCCAAGCTTGCAGCTGGCCGCCGGTGAGGTTGGCTCGCTGGATTTGACGCTCAACCCGGGCGTTCGCTTGAGCGCTACCGTACAGGATCAAAGCGGCCAGCCGTTGTCGGAAGTGCAGGTAGAGCTTTACAGGCTGGAGGAGGATGAAACCTTCTCCGCGTTTTTGGCCGAACGGGAAGCGCCCTTTGCCAAAGGGAAAAGCGACACCCAGGGAAACGTGGTGATCACCGCTCTTCCCACCGGCAAATTTGGCTTGCGCTTGCACCGAAGGGGCTTTGTGCCGTGCCTTCTGACCGTGCAGCTGCCGGCCAGCGGTTTGCACCTAGGGGTGGTCACGCTGGAGCCGGGGGTAAAGGTGGCGGGAAGGGTGGTGAACGAACGGGGAGAAGGGGTGGGCCAGGCAACGGTTTGGCTGGGGAGCTCGCCAGGCGCCAACGATCTGGGGTGGGCGCTGACCGACGAGCATGGCTTTTTCAGCTTTTCTGATCAACCGGTAAAAGGCGTGGTCTACCTCAATGCCGTGGGCGATGATCTCATTCCCGGCTCCCCAACAAAACTGGACCTTCCTCCGGCCGGCCCCGTGGAGTTGCGGGTGACCACTGGCCTCCGCCTTCAGGGGAGGGTGGTGGACGAAGCTTCCGGCGAGCCGGTCCGGGGCGCGCAAGTCCAGGCCGGCGCCCCCGTGCCCCTCGTAGGCGCCGGCTGGGCGTACCGCCGGATCTACCAAGACTTCGCGTTAACCGACGACCAAGGGACGTTCCAGCTGGGCGGCCTCTCCCCTGGAACCGTGGTGATTCAGGTGGAGGCCAAGGGCTACATCCCGGTATCCCGCACCGTGGAGCTGGAAGCGGGCAAGGAACACCGTCCCTTGCTCATCCGGTTAAGCAAAGGCCTGGCCATCCGCGGGAGGGTTTACGAAAACAGCGGGGAACCGGCTGCCGGTGTGTGGGTGTCCGCGGAGGAGGCCCGTCCGCAGCAAGCAGCGGCCACAGCAAAAAGCTCCATTTACGTGTCAGACCTTACCGACTCTGGTGGTTACTTCCAGCTTTCGGGGCTTCGCCCAGGAACCTACCAGGTGCAGGCTACGGGGTCTTCCGGCGAACGGGACCGGGTCTTGGTGGCGGCGGGAACCACCGACGTGGAACTCCACCTGGGCAGCCTCGGTGAGCTGGAGGTGCTGGTGACCGATCGGCAGGGGGTTCCGGTGGCCCACAGCCGGGTGGTGCTTGCCGGCGGCTTGCACGAAGAGCGGGAAGGCGCCAGCGAGGGTGCCGGGCGATGGCGCTTTTCCAACCTTCCCCCCGGCAGCTACTGGCTGGAGGTGCAAGCCGAAGGCTTTGCGCGCGCCACGGAGTCGGTAGAGGTTGCGGGGGGCAAAACCGTAACCCGTACCGTTCAGCTCAAACCCGGCGGGGTGGTGGAGGGTGTGGTGCGGGGCCTAACCGCCGAGCAGCTTTCGCAAACCGAAATCCGCGCCTTTCATGGGGCCCGGACCACCGTGCAGGCCGATGGCCGCTTCCGCCTGGAGGGCGTTCCCCTGGGCAAAGAGCCGGTGGCTGCCCGCTTCCTGGGTTCCGGGGCCACCCGTACGGCAGTGGCGGAAGTGGAAGCCGGAAAGCCGGCGTTCGTGGAGTTTGACTTCAGCCACTCGCTCACCCTTCGCGGGCGTTTGCAACGGGCTTCCACGCCCGTCACCGGCTTTTTGGTGCGGGCACGGGTGGAAAACAAGGCCAGCTTTGCCGAGGACGTCACCGACCAAAACGGGGAGTTTGTGCTCGGGGAGTTGGAACCGGGAAGGGTACGGCTCACGGTCGTGGACCCCTCCGGGCAGATTGCCCTGCTCCATAGCCTGGACCTCACCAAGGACGACCAGGTGGAGCTGCGGCTGCCCACCGGTGCCCTCACCGGGAGGGTAACCGGCCAGGGCGAGCCCATCAGCGAAGCCACCGTTACCGTGAACCTGGGCCCCGGGGGCTACCCCGAGCGCGTGGCCCGCACCCTGGATGATGGCAGCTTCAGCTTTCGGGACCTGCCACCCGGGAGGCTGCGGGTAACGGCGGTGGCTAACGGCTACGCCCCTTCCCAGCGGGAGGTGGAGCTGACAGAAAGCGGCTCCCAAACCCTGGAGCTGAAGCTGGAGCCGGAATCCGCGCTCCATGTGGTGGTGCGGGATGAGGATGGCAGCTTTCCGGAAGCGGTAAGCCTGATGGCGGTGCAACCGGGGTCCCCGCCGGTATGGCAGTGGGTGGAGCTGGATCGGCACGGCAGGGGGTTCGTGACCAGCCTTCCATCGGGGACCTACCTGGGCCTCTGGCGAAGCACTGGCGCCGCGGTGGCGTCCTTTTCAGTGCCCGGCAGGTTGAACCTGCAACTGCAACCGGCAGGGAAGCTGGAAATCACCGCAGAAGACGGCGACGAGGTGCTGGTGGTTGCTGCCGACGGCACACCCTTACCGCCTTTCAGCGTTTCCCTTGCCACTGCCGACGGCTGGACCCGGCTGCCGGCCTACTACAGCCCAACGCTTGCCCTCCCCGCCGGCGAGTACAAGGTGCAGCTCAGGCGCCAAGGCCAGCTGTGGCAAAAGAGCGTGCAGGTGCGACCAGGCACGGTGGCTGTGGTCAGCTTCAAAGACTGAGGGCCGCCGGGAAGCGGCGGCCCCGAAGGAAAGTTTTGGCCAAAGACGGTCAGTGGGTGGCCAGGTACTGGGCGGCACCTTCTGGCGTGGCCACCATGGTGTCCTTGCCCTCATCCCAGTCGGCCGGGCAAACCTCGTTGGTGTGCTGGGAAACGTACTGGAAGGCCTTGAGCGTGCGCAGGGCTTCCCGGGAAGAGCGACCCACCGGCAGGAAGTTCGTGGTTTCGTGGACAATCACCCCTTCGGGGTTGATGAGGAAAAGCCCCCGCAGCGCCACGCCCGCTTGCTCGTCCAACACGCCGTAAGCGCGGGAAACCTCCTTGGTCAAGTCTGCCAGCAGGGGGTAGTTCAACGAGCCACCCAGACCCCCTCGCTCCCGGGGCGCATCCACCCACGCCTTGTGGGTGTACTTGGAATCCACGGAAACGCCAAAGATCTGGCAGTTGCGCGCGGCAAACTCATGGGCGTCCCGGGAAAAGGCCAGCACCTCGGTGGGGCACACGAAGGTGAAGTCCAGCGGGTAAAAGAGCAAATACACCCACTTGCCCCGCAGCTTCTCCAGAGAAACGCTTACAAACTCGCCGTTGTGGTAACCCTCCAGGGTAAAAAGCGGTGCCGGTTTGCCTACCAAGCTCATGAACGTTCCTCCTTTCACGTGATCGCCTTGGGGGCATCACGTTCGAGAAGAATTATCCAAAAATTTCGAGCCGCAGTCAACCCACGGGGTCGTGAAAAGCTGTCAGGGTTTTCGAGGAACAACCTTCAGGTTGGGCCGCGCTAGGAACCCGCCGGCACCACCAAAACCGGAATCTTCAGCAGGTGCCGAAGGTGGTTTACGGTGGTGCCGTGCACCAAATCAGCCATCCCGACGTGACCGTGGCTGCCCACCACCATGAGCTCGGCGCCGTGCGTTTCGGCCAGGCGGGCCAGCTGCACCGCCGGTTCGCCAAACCCCAGCTCGTACACCGCTTCCACCCCCTGCTCCGCCAGCTCGGTGCGGTAAAGCTCCAGCCTCTCGGTGTCGGACCGCACCTCGCGGTCGTCCATCTCTCCGCCCAGGATCCTCACCCCCCCCGACTCCACCACGTGGAACAACAGCACCTGCGCACCCCGGCCGGAGGCCCGGGCCAAGGCCACGGCGTAGGAAAGCACCGCCGTATCCGCCGGCGAAAAGTCCACCGCCGCGGCAATGCGCTGGGGTGGGCGAGGGGGGGCCAGGGCCGGCATGGAAGCGGGACCGTGGACGCTGGCAATTTCCGGCAGCGGCAAGCCCTTCATCCTCTGCCAGAGCGGGCCGATGATCACAAACCCCAGAAAGACCACCAGACCCACCGCGGCAGGCACCACCGTCACCCACAGAAGCCACGCCCAACTCCCGGCGGCCGCCAACCAGCCGCTGATTTCCTGGTAGGCCAAAAGGGCGTTGAGACCGGTAATGAGCCCCGCCACCAGCCAGGCCAGCACCTTCAGCCGGCGGCCGATGGCGTACTGCCCCAACCACCGGCCGTCGGAAACCAGGTGCACCAGGGGAATGACGGCAAAGGGCAGTTGCAGGGAGAGAATGACCTGCGAAAGAACCAGAAGCTCGCCGGTGGCTTTTTCCCCCATGGTGGCAATCACCGCCACCGCCGGCACGATGGCCACCGCCCGGGTGAGCATGCGCCGCACGATGGGGCGCAGGCGCAGCTGCAGGAACCCCTCCATGACGATTTGCCCGGCCAGGGTGCCGGTAATCGTGGAGGACTGCCCGGACAGCAAGAGCGCCACGGCAAAGGCCACCGGGGCTATGGCCTCGCCAAGAATGGGCTCCAGCAGGCGGTGGGCCTCCAGAATGTCCTCCACCCTGTGAAACCCGGCCTTGTGGAAGGCCGCGGCAGCCATTACAAGCAACGAAGCGTTGACGAACAGAGCACCGTTGAGCGCCACGAAGGAGTCAATGGTGTTAAAGCGGATCCCCGAGCGGATCCCGGCAGGGGTGGGGGCAACCCGCCGCGACTGCACCAAAGCCGAATGCAGGTAGATGTTGTGGGGCATCACCGTGGCCCCCAGCATCCCCATGGCCAGGTACAGCGCCCCTTCCCCCGGCAACGACGGCACCAGGCCTGCAGCCACCTCCGCCAGCCCAGGTTTGGCCAGGAAAACCTCCAAGGCCAGACACACGCCAATGGTGGTCACCAGCACCACGATGAAGGCTTCCAAAAGCCGCACGCCGCGGCCGTGCAGAAGCAAAAGCAAAAAGGTATCCAGAGCGGTGATGAGGATGCCGGCGATGAGGGGCAAGCCGAAGAGCAGCTGCAGACCAATGGCGGAGCCCAGGACCTCCGCCAAATCGCAGGCCACGATGGCAATTTCCGCCAATACCCAAAGGGCCAACCCCGCCTTCTTACCGTAAAGGGCCCGGCAGGCTTGGGCCAGGTCCATGCGGGTGACGATCCCTAACCGGGCGGAAAGGCTCTGCAGAAGCAGCGCCATGAGGTTGGACATCACCAAAACCCACAGCAGCGCGTAGCCAAACTTGGAGCCTGCGGCAATATCCGTAGCCCAGTTCCCCGGGTCCATGTAACCCACGCTCACCAGGTAAGCGGGACCCGAAAAGGCCAGAAGCCTCTTCCAAAAGGAAAGCTGGGGGGGAACCGCAATGACCCCCGGCTCCAGCGCATCCCCCTTGGTGTAAGGCGCGCGTATCACGGGAGAATCCTTTGCGAATGTGTCTCAGAAGTCAAGGTTGCCTGGAGTCGTTAGTACCGGAAACCGATCCAGAAGCTGGTGTTGAACCCTTTGTCCAGGGTCTTCTTGAAGTCCCACCGTTTGGCAAAGTCCCAGTGCACCGGCAAGCCGAAGAGCTCCACCGAAAAGCCAAAGCCGTAGGAGGAAAGCCCGTCCTGGAGCTGTCCGTCTTTCATGAAGCGGAAGGGCTGGGTGTACCCCGGGACGTCCACCCGCGCGGCTCCCACGTCCAGGAAGAACCGTCCCCGGAAATCCCGCAGGTGCAACCAGGGAAGCACCAGGTGGTCAATGAGCGGGAAGCGCCACTCGGCGTTGAAGTAAGCGGCCTGGTTACCCAGCACCGAGCGGTAATCAAAGCCCCGCAAGGTGTCCACGCCGCCAAAGTAAAAGATGCTGGGGCGGTTGCCATCGGCCACCGCCGCAAACAAACGGAAGGCCAGCTCGTTGCGGCGGGAAAGCGGCAGGTACTGGCGGGCGTCCAGGCGCAGCTCCCGGGACAAAGTTCCCCCGTTTTTGGCGTCAAAGGCCTGGGCCAAAAGCAGCGACCACCGCCGGCCCCAGTGCGGGCCGTAGTCGTTCCAGCCGGTGGTGTCGCCGGTAAGCCCCGCCTGCACAAAGGGGATGTGGTCGGTGATGGGGATGAAGAACAGCTGCCCGCCAAACAAGACGGGGTAGTCAATGTCGCGGTAAATGTAGCCAGCCGCCGCTTCTGCACGCAGGTAAAGGGAAAGCGGGTACTGGGCAAACACCGCGGCCCCGGTCTCTCGGTAAAGCCTTTTAAGACGCACTTCCCTTCCGGTAAAGGTATCGGCAGCCACGAAGTAGGAGCGATCGTCGAAAACCGTGACCCCCCACTGCCAGCGCTTCTCCAGGTTCACGTAGGCTACCTGGAAGTTGGAGTACCCGGAGACCGACTCCAACAGCACGTTGAGGCGGCGGTCACCGTAGTGGTCGGCAAAGGAAAGGAAAGCCTGGGAGATGAGCGTTTGGTCTTCGGAAAACTGCACGGCAACCTGCACGTTGTCGGCAAACAGCTTGTGCCCCTTCACCGGCGAGATCTTGTCCTGGGTCACCGGTACGGTAATGGCCGGCACGAAAACCTCCCGCTGCTGCACCGGGGCAGCCTCTTCCTCCCGCCCCACCTCTTCCCCTTGCCCCGGATCGGTGAGGTAAAGCTGCCAGCGACCTTTGGTGTAAGCCTGGTACACCACCCGCTCCCCGTCCTTGGTCACCACCGCCACCGGGTTTAAAGCGGCACCGATGACCTTGGTGAGGCGGGTGAGCTTGCGGGTTTCCAGATCCAGGCGGTAGATGTCAAAAACCCCTTGATCGCGATCGGAAGCAAAATAAAGGGCCTTGCCGTCCCGGGAAAAGCTGGCGCCTTCATCGTCCCCGGCCCCAAAGGTGAGCTGCACGCGGTTTTGGGGGTTGGCCAGCTCCAGCTGGAAGAGCTTGGCGTGTTCGCCGCTTTGGGAGGAGTACACCAGGAACTTGCCATCGGGGGAAAACACCGGGGCGGCATCGTAAGCCGGGTCGTTGGTGAGGTTTTGCACCGTGCCGCTGGCCAAATCCAGAAGGAAGATATCCGCCTGGCCGTTGGCAAAGGCGTGAAAGGCCACGGTTTTACCGTCGGGGGAAAAGGCCGGCTCCATGGCCTGGTCCTGCGGGATGGGATACTCCTTCGCCACACCCCCTTTCAGGGCATCCAGAAGCAAGAGCACCCGTCCCCGGCCACTACGGGCAAAGACCGCCACCGTGTCGCCGTCGGGGGAAAAGGCCAAATCCCTGCCGCGGTTAGGTCCCACCGTGAAAAGCTGCGCCACCAGGTACTCGTAGCGGGTGGTGTAGCCGCGGGTGAGGTTTTTGTAGAGCTTGCGCTTGGGCACCGAAAACAGCGCCACGTCCACATCGTCCTTATAGGTGGTAAAGGCGGCAATGAGCTCCCCCGAGGGCGAAACCGCTGGGGAGGCCTCCGCCGAGCGTACCCCCTCCTCGATCCGGAACGCCGGGCCAAACTCCCGGGGGTCCCCCCGCTCCAGGGCCACCGGCTGGTACTTCTTGCGCAGCCACGCCCGGAAGCGGGCGTCAAACTCCTCCACGTCCAAATCGAAGGCGCGCTTCACCGCCTTGTCCACCGCGCCGGTGAGGGTGTTGCGGGTTTCAAAGATGAAGTCCCGTAAGCCCTCCACCCCCCACTCGCTTTCCACAAAGGCAAACACCATGTGCCCAAAGCGGTAGGCGAAGTAGCCGGTGACGTTATCGGCCACCGAGGGAACGCGATCGGCCAGGGTCGCATCCCGCATCACCGCCTTGGCCCGGGAGTCCTCGTCCTGGGCCAGGTACGAGGCCATGCCTTCCATGAACCACTGGGGGATGTTGGTAGTGAGGGCCTTGCCCAGCTTGCCCTGGAACAGGATCTCGTACTGGAAGATGTGCACCAGCTCGTGCTGGATGAGCTTTTGCAGCTCAGCATCGGGCAAATCCACCGGCAGCACCATGCGGTTGCGGGCCGGCACCGCAAACGCCCCCACGCCTTCGGGGATGCCTTCGATGATCACGTTGGTTTGCTCAAACTCAGCGTGGGTGGCGTAAGCGATGAGGGGAATGGGTTCGGGAATCTGGAAGTTGAGCTTTCTCGCCAGCTCATCGTAGGCGCTTTCGGCAAAGGAAGCCACCTTGCCCAGCTGCGGCTCCACCCGATCGTAAAAGGAAATGCGAAAGTGCGGGGTGGCAAACTCTTGCCAGGAAAAGGTGTCGTAGCGGACCTTGTTCTTGCCAAAGTACTGGGCGTGAGCTGCAGCAGCCACCAGTACGCTTAACGCCAGGATCTTGCCACGCATAAGCGCCCCCTTTTAATCGGTAAACAAGATGCGCTTGCTCTTCACCGTACGCGGGACAAAAATGCCGATGAGCTGGTTTTCCAGAGCGTAAAGGTTGGAAAACATGCCGGTAAACTCGTCAAAGCTGCGGTCGGCTCGCTCCTGGAAATCCTTAAGGGGTTGCTCCAGAAGCAAAGCCCCGGTGCGGCCGTCGTAAACCTGCAGCAGGATGTCGTAGGCAAAACCGGTTTGCTCCACCAGCACCTGACGGTAGTAGGTGCGGCCGTCAATGGGGGAAACGTACTCCTCGGTCTTGTACCCCGAGCGGTCCTGCACCTGGAAGTCCACGCTCCCCGCCACGATGAGGTCCGCCCCCGTTTGCGAGCCCAGCTCGCGCCAAAACTGGGTGGCGCGGGCCAAGGCAAGGGCGTCGGCGGCGGGGGGCCGTAGCCCTTCCACCGGGGGCAGCAGCTGCAGCTTGGATTCCCGGCGCAAAAGCCGGCGCAAGTAGCGTTCGAACTCCTGAGCCACGTCAAAACCCAGCTTCTGCTGGGGCACGTCGGCCTTGGGTGCCTCGCGGATAAAGGGACCCAAATACACCCTTTCGTGGCCGGTGAGCAGGAGCTTGGGCCGCACCGGCAGGGAAATTTCCACTTCCCGCACGCCGGCCAAGGCCACCGCCGGAACCAGCACCGCCAAAAGCCAGCTAACGCCCCTCATCGTCCCCCCCTTTGGGCCTAATGCCGCGGATGTAGGAGGCGTAAAACTCGGCAAAACGCGCGTAGTTGCGGCGGATGCGGGAGTTGTGGGGGGAAAGCTCCAGCGCCCGTTTGTAGGTGGCCAGGGCTTCCTCGTAGCGACCCAACGCCTCGTACGCAACCGCCAAATTGTTTAAAAGCTCCGGGCTCTCCCCCGCCAAAGCCCGGGCGCGCTCAAAGCGGAAGGCCGCCTCCTGCCAGAGACCCGCCACCGCCGCCTCCACCCCCTGCCGCATTTGCTCCCGCGCCGAAAGGGCAGACTTTTGACTGGCGCAAGAAGCTAGGAAAAGGACCGCCACCCCAAGCAGGACCGCCCGCCTCATACCCGTCCCCCACGCAATGCCACGGTTATGATAACGCTTGCCGGCCATGGATGATTCTCTCTCGGCACTGGCTTGGGTATTGGCGGGCTCCGGGCGCAAGGGGCGGGAGGAAGCCCGACGGCACCTGCAGGCTGGGGAAAGCCCCGAACCAGAGTTCGGTGAGAAAGCCCAGCGCGCCTTAGCCGAGGCCGCCCGCGCCGGCTTTACCTGGTATCCAGCTTCCGATCCTTCCTTCCCCGAGCCGCTCCGGGCCCTTGCCGATCCGCCCTTGGGGCTTTTCCTCAAGGGCCGCTTTCCCACCGGACCCACGGTGGCCATTGTGGGATCGCGGCGGGCCTCCGCATACGGCAGGGAAGTAGCGCACTACCTGGGGCGGGAGCTGGCGCAAGCCGGGGTGTGGGTGGTTTCGGGAATGGCTCGGGGGGTGGATGCGGCAGCGCACCGCGGTGCTCTCGAGGGAGGTGGCCTCACGGTGGCGGTTTGGGGGAGCGGCTGCGACCGGGTTTACCCACCCGAACATGGGGAGCTGGCCACGGCCATTGCCCAGCGGGGTGGCATCCTCACCGAGTACCCCCCGGGCACCCCTCCCCGCCAGGAGAACTTCCCCGAGCGCAACCGGCTCATTGCCGGGCTTTCCCAAATTTTGGTGGTGGTGGAAGCCGACCAGCGCTCCGGGGCCTTGCTTTCCGCCAAGCTGGCCCTGGAGGAGGGGCGGGAGGTCATGGCCGTGCCCGGTTCGGTGTTTTCCCCGCTTTCCGCCGGTCCCAACGGTTTGCTGCGCGCCGGTGCCGCTCCCGTGCTGTGTGCCCAGGACGTTTTGGATGCGCTAGGGCTTACCGCCAGCGCTCAGCCACCGGCCGTAAGCAAGGAAGAGCCGGGCTTGTTGCGGTTTTTCCCCCAGGGGCTTTCCTTAACCGTGGACGAGCTGGCCGCCCGCTGCGGAAAGCCCGTGGCCGATTTGCTGCCGGAGCTCACGGCCCTGGAGCTGGAGGGCAAGCTGGTGAAGGAAGCCGATGGCCGCTTCCGGAAGGCTTAGCGGGCCTTGAGCACAAAGGGCACCCGCACCTGGGTTTCCACCAGGTCAATGCCCAAGGTCCAGCGGCCGGCTTGGATCCCTCCCGGCACGAAAAAGTAAAGCCTCCCCTCGCAAACCCGCCGGTCGTCCAGGTGCACCGAAGGGTAAACTAGCCCTTCCCCCGGTGCCGCAAAGAAACCCAAAGCGCACGGGATTTCCCGGTTGAAGTAGCCCAGAGGGTCAGCAGCCAAAGCAGCCCGCCGGAGGGTGGGTTGCAGCGCCGCATACGCCTGCGCAAACTGCTCCTGGCTGGCCAGGGGCAGACGCTCCCCGCCAGGCGTCAGCACGAAAACTCCATCCCTTTTCACCTCCACCACCTTTCCCGGGGCGGCGGTGATGGCCAAATCCAGCATCAGCCACTCGTCCCCCAGGCTCAAGGTGGCAAAACGGTAACCCAGGGCCAGCTCAACCTCCGGCCCCTGGTAGCGCAGCACCGTGGCCCCCATTTGTTCCACACCGGGAACGCCGGTGGGCACGCCGGTACTGCACCCGGACAAGCTCAAAACCAACACTCCCGCCAACCAAAGCCTCTTCATAGCTTCCCCCGATCCTTCAGCAGCATTGTAGCCCCACCCTTGACAGGTCTTGCTAAAGTGCGCGCGGAGGGAACGTGGGCGAGAAGCTCTTGATTGTGGAGTCCCCAGCCAAGGCCAGGACCTTAAGCCGCTACCTGGGGAAGGATTTCCGGGTGGTGGCTTCGGTGGGGCACGTGCGCGACCTGCCCAAAAACGAGCTGGGGATTGATCTGGAAAAGGGCTTCGAGCCGCGCTACGAGGTGCTCCCGGGCAAGCGAGCGGTGGTGGCCCAGCTGCAAAAGGCCGCCAGGGAAGCGGAAAAGATCCTGGTGGCCACCGACCCCGACCGGGAGGGGGAAGCCATCGGCTGGCACGTGGCCGAGCTCCTGAAGGGAAGCCAAAAGCCGGTGGAGCGGGTGCTCTTCCATGAGATCACCAAGCAGGGCGTCAAGAAAGCCCTGGAACACCCCCGGGAGCTGGACCCCCACCTGGTGGACTCGCAAAAGGCCCGGCGGGTGCTGGACCGGCTGGTGGGGTACACGCTTTCCCCCTTGCTTTGGGAAAAGGTGAAAAGGGGGCTTTCCGCGGGACGGGTGCAGTCGGTGGCCCTCAAGATGATTTGCGATCGGGAAGCGGAAATTGCCGCGTTTGTTCCCGAGGAGTACTGGAACCTGGATGCGGTGCTGGCCGCCGCGGTGCCCCCCCAGTTTGCCGCTCGACTGGCGCTCAAGAACGGCAAGAAGCTCAAGATCGCTGATCAAGCCACCGCCGAAGCGGTCCGGAGCGAGGTTTCCTCGCTGCCCTTCCGCGTGGCCAAGGTCACCAAGAAGAAGCGGCAGCAGCACGCCCCGCCCCCATTCGTCACCGCCAAGCTGCAGCAAGCCGCTTACCAGCGCTTCCGCTTTCCCGTGCGCAAGACCATGCAAATTGCCCAGAGGCTCTACGAAGGGGTGGAGGTGGCGGGGGAACGGGTGGGCCTCATCACCTACATGCGCACCGACTCGGTGCGGGTGGCGCAAGAAGCGGTGGAGGCCACTCGCGCCTTCATCGCCCAAACCTTTGGCCCCGACTTCCTGCCGGAAAAGCCCAACGTGTACAAGAACCGCCAGGCCGCTCAGGACGCCCACGAGGCCATCCGCCCCACCGACGTCACCCGCACCCCGGAAAGCTTGAAGGCCTTCCTTTCCCCGGATGAGCTCAAGCTCTACACGCTCATTTGGCAGCGCTTTGTGGCTTCGCAAATGAAACCCGCGGTTTTCCACGTCACCGAGGTGCTGGTGGAAGCCGGGCCCTACGGCTTTAAGGCCAAAGGGGAAGTGGAGGTGGATCCGGGCTTTTTGCGGGTTTACCGGGAAGAGCGGGAACCGGAGGAAGGCGAAGAGGGGGAGGAGAGAACCGCCAAGCTACCGCCGCTGGAGGAAGGCCAGCACCTCACGCTTTGCGAGCTCAAAGCCGAACAGAAGTTCACCCAACCGCCCCCCCGCTACACCGAATCCACGCTGGTCAAGGCGCTGGAGGAAAACGGCATTGGCCGTCCTTCCACCTACGCCCAAATCATTGCCACGCTTTCCGACCGCAACTACGTGGTCAAGGAAAAGGGCACCTTCATCCCCACCGAGCTGGGCAAGCTCGTCACCCGGCTTTTGACCCAGAGCTTTGGCGACCTCATCAACGAGCGCTACACCGCCCGCCTGGAAGAGGAGCTGGACGCCATTGCCGAAGGGGAAAAACCCTGGCGGGAAGCCATTGCCAGCTTCTGGCGGGCGTTCCAGCAGGACCTGGCCAAGGCCAAACACACCATGGAGGACGCCAAAGCCGGTGTGGTCACCGACCAGACCTGCCCCACCTGCGGCGCTCCCATGGTGCTGCGCTTTGGCCGCTTCGGGGAGTACTTAGCCTGCAGCAACTACCCCACCTGCAAGACCACCCGCGAGCCCGATGACACCGGGGAGGAGGCCCCCACCTGCCCGTTGTGCGGGGCGGCCATGGTGAAAAAGCGCTCCCGCTTTGGCCCCTTCTGGGCCTGCAGCCGCTACCCGGAGTGCAAAGGAACGCAGCGGATTGCCGCCAAAACCGCCTCCCCCAACACCCCATCGGGCGTGCGCTGTCCCCAGTGCGGGGAGGGGGAGCTGGTGGAAAAACGATCCAAGCGGGGCCGCTCCTTTTGGGGGTGCAGCAAGTACCCCACATGCACCTTCACCCTCCCCGCCAAGCCGGTAAACCACGCCTGCCCCTCCTGTGGGGCACCTTTCATGCTGGAGAAGAAATCGGTGCGCCGGGGCGTTTACCTTCAGTGTGCCCAAAAGACCTGCGGTCATATCGTGAGCCCCGAGGAGAACGGGTGAGCGTTCTCCCTGCGGTGACGGTGGTTGGGGGCGGCCTTGCCGGCTGCGAAGCGGCCTGGCAGCTTGCTGAGGCCGGGGTTTCCGTGGTGCTTTACGAGATGCGCCCGGCCAAGCCCACCCCCGCCCACCACAGCGACCGCCTGGCGGAGCTCGTGTGTTCCAACTCCCTGCGCTCGGACAACCCGGAAAACGCGGTGGGGCTTTTGAAGCGGGAAATGGAAGCGCTGGGCTCCCTGATTTTGGCCTGCGCCCGGGCCCACCGCTTGCCGGCGGGGGACGCCCTGGCTGTGGATCGGGAAGGCTTCGCCCGCGCCGTCACCCAAGCGGTGGAGCAGCACCCGCGGATTTCCGTCCTGCGCCAGGAGGTCACCGAGCTGCCGGCGCCCCCGGCCATCGTGGCCACCGGCCCCCTCACTTCGGAAGCCCTCCATCAGGCGCTGGAAAGGCTTCTGGGGGAAGGCTCCTTGAGCTTTTTCGACGCCATCGCTCCGGTGGTGGCCGCCGATTCCCTGGACATGGGCAAGCTGTTTAGGGCTTCCCGCTACGGCAAGGGCAGCGGCGAGGACTACCTCAACGCCCCGCTCAGCCGGGAGCAGTACCTGCGCTTCGTGGAAGCGCTTCGGGCGGCAGAAAAAGTGCCGCTCAAGCCCTTCGAGGAGGACATCCCTTACTTCGAAGGCTGCCTCCCCATCGAGGTGATGGCGGAACGCGGCGTGGACACGCTGCGCTTTGGACCCATGAAGCCGGTGGGGCTCGTGGACCCCAAAACCGGCACCACGCCCTACGCCGTGGTTCAGCTGCGCAAGGACGATTTGGCCGGTGAGCACTACAACCTGGTGGGGTTCCAGACCCGCATGACCATCCCCGCCCAAAGGGAGGTGTTCCGCCTCATCCCCGGGCTGGAGAACGCCCGCTTTGTGCGCTTTGGCATGATTCACCGCAACACCTTCATTTGCGCCCCCAAGTTCCTCACCGAGAAGTTGGAGCTGCGCGGGCTTTCCGGGGTGCGCCTGGCGGGGCAAATCACCGGTGTGGAGGGCTACGTGGAATCGGCAGCCACGGGCCTGCTTGCCGCCCTCTTTACGCTGGCCTCGCTTCTGGGGGTGGAGCTCCCGCCTCCCCCACCCTGGACCGCCCACGGCGGCCTCATCCGCCACCTCACCCAGCGGGACCCGAGGCGCTTTCAACCCGCCAACGCTTCCTGGGGGCTCATGACCGACCCGCCGGTGGCGCTTCCCAGAGACAAAAGCCAGCGGCGGCGACGGGCGGTGGAGGTGGCTTTGGAAACCATCCTCGCCTGGCGCGCCCAACTGGACGTCCCCATTCCCCGACCGACCGCAAACCCAGCGCCGGAGGCCGCATGGAGCGCTTGAGTCGGGAGCTGGCCTTTTTGCTTACCCTGGACCGTCTCAAGGAGGTCCAGCGGCAGAGCTACACCCTGGCCGGCAGGCACGAAAACAGCGCCGAGCACTCCTGGCACGTGGCGGTGGCCGCCATGCTCCTTTCGGAACACGCCAAAGAGCCGGTCAACCTCCTGCGGGTGCTGGAAATGCTGTTGATCCACGATGTGGTGGAAATCGAAGCCGGTGACACCTACGTGTACGACGAAGACGCCCGCAAAAAGCAGGAAGAAAAGGAAAAACAAGCGGCGGAAAAGCTCTTTGCTCAGCTTCCCGAAGATCAAAGCCGGCACTGGTGGGAGCTCTGGCAGGAGTTTTCCGCCGGTACAAGCCCCGAAGCCCGCTTTGCCCGCAGCCTGGACCGCCTCCTGCCGGTGCTTTTGAACGTGGCCACCGAGGGCCGCTCCTGGCAGGAGCACGGGGTGCGGGCCAGCCAGGTTTTGGCCCGCAATGCGGAAGTGGCAGCGGGAAGCCCGGCGCTTTGGGAGGTGGTCCAGAAGCTGGTGGCCGAAGCGCAGGCCAGAGGTTTCCTGGCAAGCGACGGCGAAACACAAGCCCCCAAGGGCTGAGCTTCGCCTTCAGATGCCAGCTTTCTTTAGCGTTCTTGCCTGATTGGCAGCACCGTGCCTCCGCGGGCTCCCGTGCCCTTTTCCTCCACCAGCACCGCCAGCTTGCGGGCTTGCGTGGGCAACCGCATGGGACCCTGGAAGGTCCACGTTGCCCCCTCCTCGGCGCGCACGTCCTCCTGGAATTCGGCACGGTAAAGGAACGGATCCGGGTCACCCAGGTCTACGGCCACAACCAACGCCAGCTGCGCCAAACCTACCTGGCGAAGGGTAGTAACCACGGAAGAAAAATCGGCTCGGACCGTAAGCGTGGTTTCCCTGCTCTTCCCGCTTCCCCGCAACGCGGAAAGTTCGGCGGTCACCGGCAACTCCCCTGGCGTCTGCCCCCAGGCCAGAAGCGCCCGGGCGGCCCCTTCGTCCCCCAGGCTTGCAGCCCCGTGGCGGACGTAGGCTGGGGCCCACAGCCTTTGCCCATCGCGATGGCGAACCTCCAGGCGATGGAGGTTGCCATCGGGAACCCCTCCCACCTGGTACGTCAAAAGGTAAAGATCTGACCCCGACCACACCGCGGTGAGCGGCTCCCCTGCAGGAACCACGGCGCCCCCAGTTTCGGCGGCCAGGACCTTTAAACCCTCACCAGGGCTTCGGAGCAGCTGCATGCTTTTCAGTGAAGTTTTGGGAGCGTAACCCACGGTCATGAACTCCTGAACCATGCACGCCCCCGAGCTGGCGGCGGCGCCCGGAAAAAAGGCATTGCCAGCAGTGCCCAAAAAGTTAGGCACCGCCACCACCCCCTCCGCCGCTAAATGGCGGGCAAACCACGCTGCCGGATCGTCACCAGCTGGTTGAGCTGGGTCCCCCAAAGCCAGGGCCGCTTGCTCCCAGGGGGCGTCCAGGGCACCGGGCATCCCCGCCATAAAACGCGGCCAAATTCGGGAAGGGAAAGCTTCAAAGCCATCGCTAAAGAGCACCAAAACAGTGGCAGGTGCTTGCTTTCCCGAAGCCACAGCCATTTGGATTTGCTCTTGGATTAGGCGCAAACGGGCCGCCGTCCGGAGGCCAAAACTCACCTCGCCGATACCTGGGCCGAAGCGGCCGGGGTCACCCCATCGGCGCCAGACCTCAAAAGAAAGGGCATCAACTTCCTTCCGAAAGGTGTTTTCCACCCACACCTTGGGCAGCTCGTCCTGAGCAAAGCGCCGCAGAACCTCGGCGTCCCGCACGCCCCGGGCCAGTTCCTGCGGTCCAGAAAAACGGGCCACCACCACACGCACCGGACCCAAGCGCACCAGGCTTTCCGCATCCCGGGCCAGCACCCGCGAGGCCTCCGCCCGGCAAAACTTGGAGCAAAGGTGTGCGGCAATCACCACCGCCACTTCCCGGGTAGGTGGCGAAGCTGCAGCCGGCGTCGCGGTAGCCCCCTGGGGCACGGAACCTGAAAAAGAGGGAGCTTCGGCCCTGGCGGGCGTATTCAGCGGCAAGGCAGCACTGGCGAGGGGTTCTAAAGCCAGCACCTGCACCGGCTGGCCGTCCACCAGCACCTCCAGGTTTTCCTTGGTCAGCCCCTCCCCCTGCCCGCGAATCCACACGGAAACGGCTAAAACGTCGGCCCTTTCCGCAAACCTCGGTGCTGGCAGCTCCTGCGTCCACCCCGCAATAGAGCCAGCCACCAGCAAAGTTGCCCATGAAAGCACGGAAGAACCAAAGACGTTGCGTTTCATGGCCCGGCCTCCTGCTGGCGCTTTGAGCAAAAACCGTGCCTTTTCGTAACACGTTGGTAGCATACCTGCCCGTACCTTACAATAGCCGCGTGTCCTGGCAAGTGGACAGCTTTGCCTCGTTCCTCGAGCACGAACGCAACTACTCGGCGCACACGCTCCGCGCCTACCTGCGAGAAGTGGAGGGGTTCATCGCCTTTTGCCAAAGCGAGCTTGGCCTTTCCCAACCCCAAGCGGTGACCCCCGCAGCGGTGCGCTCTTACCTTGCCCACCTGCACGAGAGGAAGCTGGCCCGTACCTCGCTCCAGCGGGCTTTGGCGGCGGTGCGCACCTACTTCCGGTTTTTGGCCCGGGAGGGGGTGGTGGCCAGCAACCCTGCCCGGGTGGTGCCCACCCCCAAGGCCCCCAAGCGGCTCCCCGAGGTGCCCACGGTAGCCCAGCTTTCGGAAATGCTGGAAGCCCTGCCTGCCACCCCCCAGGGGCTGCGGGACCGGGTGGCACTGGAGCTGCTTTATGGCTGTGGCCTGAGAGCTTCCGAGCTGGCGGGGTTAAACCTCGACGATGTGGACCTGTCCCGGCGTCTGGTGAGGGTCCTGGGCAAGGGGCGGAAGGAGCGCATCGTGCCCTTTGGCCGGGAAGCGGAAAAGGCCCTGCGGGCGTACCTTCCGGTGCGGGCTGAGCTGCGGCAAAAGGTGCACGAGGAGGACGGGGACCCGCTCATCGTGAACCTCCAGGGGAGGAGGCTTTCCGACCGCTCGTTGCGGCGCATCCTGGAGCGGGCGGTGCGACAGCTGGCGGTCGTTCACAGAATCCACCCCCACACCTTGCGCCACGCTTTCGCCACCCATCTCTTGGAAGCCGGCATGGATCTTCGCGCCATCCAAGAGCTTTTAGGCCACGCTTCCCTGTCCACCACCCAGCGCTACACCCACCTGGACCTCGCCCACCTCATGGAGGTGTACCGCAAAGCCCATCCCAAGGCTTAGCCAGGCCCAAAGCGGCTTCCTCAGCTACGCCTTGGCCGGGAAAGCTTGTTCGGTTCCGGACGCCCGTTACAACTTTTTTTGCGTACGGCTCCGACGCGGTCGCCCGCGGCAGGCTAGGGGAACGAGGGACGCGGCATGGGGCCGGCGGGTTGTGCCGGTGGTGGCGGGCAACCTTCCGGGGATAGCCCCTTGCACTGAGCCCACTGCCGGCAGCTGCGGTAAAAGCGGTTCCACTGCTCCCAGTACCGCAGGTCCTTGTCGCGGATGCGGTTGATTTGCTGCTGCACCTGGGGCATGAGCTGGCGTACCTGCTCCCAGGAGCTCACGAAATCCAGCGCGGCCCGCCTGAGGCTATGACCCACCGGCGCCCCGCAACCCTCAATCCGCGATCGCATGTTCCCCGCCCAGTTGGCTTCGCTGGGGAAGGCGTCCACCAGCCTTTCCGCCAGTGGTCCCCAGGTGTCGCTGGGCACCAGGTACGATAAATCCCCACCTACTAGCTTGGTGATGAACTCCACCAGCTCGCCGGCGTTTCCCGCGCCTCCCTCCATCGTTTCCCCTACGATATCCCAGATGGCACAGGCGTCCAGCAACGCCTTGTACCCCTCGAAATTGCCCAGCATTGCTTGGTGCGCCTGCTGAAGGCGTTGCCAGTCCTGCTCCAGGGCCTGGGCATAGGCCTGGCGCTGCTCCCAGAGAACATCCACGTTGGCTTGGTCTCTCGCCAGGTCGCCGCAGGGATCGGGGGTGGGCGGCACTTCCGAAGGTTCTGCTCCTGGGCCTCCTGAGGGAAACTCCGGAGGGGGAGGGCAACGCACACCCTCCCGGCAAACGCTCCAGCTCACAGTCCGAAGTAACCCGATGCAGCGTGTGGCATAGCTTCCACGCATGATCGTGCCGTCCGCTTCCAACCGACGTACTTCTTGGTCGCCGCACTCCGCGGCCGGGGCCCCCAGGTGGACACCCACAGAAGGACCGTCAAACTCCATTTGGTGGGAAGTGGCGGCAACACCTGGTTCTGTGCACGTGTAGGGTAGCTGGTCCTTGGAATCAAAGTGCAAGAAGTAAGCGCCGCTCCTCGCTCCAAGCGGTATGTCGAAACCGAGGCAAGCCGTTGTGTCGATGTTCACCGCCTTGACGAAAATCACCGAGGAATTGGCAACGCCCGGCTCCGGCCGGACCAGTAGAGAGCTGCCGCTGCCACTGCAAAAGGCAGCTCCCTTCTCGTAGCGGAAGTGGCTCTCCAACCCTGTCCCCTCGTAATCGAGGTGGACCAGGGTCCCAACCCGCATGAACCCCTCCCCTGTTCCCGCCCGGCAGAGTAGCGGCAAACGCCGCTCGCGGAGCCGTACCTGAACGGTGACGCTGAGGTCGAAGCGATACCCGTGCTCAGTGGTGCCATAGTGACGCATCCGAACCTCACCAAGCCACAGGGCGCCGCGTTCACCGTAGCCGGGGGACAGCGGCGGAGGGGTGGGGTTGGCGGGCGGCGAAGGCACCGCCGTTGGCCGAGGTGTCGGCACCGGCGAAGGTTGCGGCGTGGTGCGCGGGGTAGGCTGCGGGGAGCCGGGCGTTGGGACCGCTGTTGGTGCCGGCGTGGGGTGACTCCCGGGCGGTGCTGTGGGCTGGACGTGAGAGCCTGCACCCGGGCCGGGCGACGATGGTAGCGGAGGCGCAAGGTGTATCCACCGCACCTCGGTGCGCGGGAATGAGCCCCGCTCGGTTACCACCTCCCGGGAGTTGATGCCCACGAGCTTTGCCACTTCTACACGGCCGTCGCTCCGGTGCACCTCGTCAACAGCGGTTTGGGTGGGCGCCGGCGGGGGCGGAGCTACCGAAAAGCCAATCCACGCCAGCTCGGCCCGGTCAAGGGCCACCCCGCCCAGGGAACAGCTTGCGGCAACACAACCCAGGAGCTGGCCTTTCAGTACCTCCCCCCCTCGGGTGATCACCAGGTCCGGGAGCGCTTGGGGGGTTGCCCGCCCCTTGGGTAACTGTGCAGAGGCTGGAAAAGCAACCAGAAGAACCGCAAACAGGCAGCGGTATTCCCGAAAACGGGTCACGGCCCTTGAACCACCACGATTTCCACCCGGCGGTTTTTTTGGCGGCCCGAGGGATTGTCGCTGCCATCGGCCTTGGTGTTGCCGGCCACCGGCTTGCTCTCACCCCAACCCCTGACCGCAAACGCCGCAGCCGGCAGCCCATGCCGGCTGGTCAGCCACTCCACCACCGCGTGGGCTCGGCGCTCGGAAAGCCGCACGTTGTAGGCTTCGTCGCCAATGCTGTCGGTGTGCCCTTCCACCCGCACCCGAGCTCCCGGGTACGCGCGGATCACCTCGCCCACCTTGGCCAGCGTCGCGGCCGCTTCCTGCCGAACCACTTCCTGGTCAAAGTCGAAAAGCACGTCGGCGGCCAAATCAATGCGGATCTCCTGGCCCACCGTGCGGGCCTTTAGATCGGCAAGGACCTGCTGCAGACCGGTAGCACTCCCCGCCACCGCCTTGGCTGAACCGTTACTGCCCGCAATTCCGACGATCACCTTTGGCGGAGGCAGCACCAGCTGGAGCACTCGGGCATTGGGCAGCGCTGCCACCGCCCGGGCCTGGGCATCGGGCGGTTCCTCGTCGGCGCTCGCCAGCGACGCAGCAAACCACAGCCCCACGAGGCCACAAAAGACCCTAGCGGACATCGCTGATGGGCACGTCTTCGAAGGGCTCGCAGCCGGGCAGGGAAACCGTTACCTGTGTGGTGCTGGCCGGCGGCGCCGGAAACTTCCACCATGCGGTAAAGGTCTCTCCCGATTTGAGGTAGACCAGAGCCCGGTCCCCGTAGTGCTCGGAGCGGGTGGCAATGGCGTTTTTGTCGCTGTCGCGCAGGATCTCGTACTGTTTCCCTGCGCCCACATCCACCACGTAAGTTTGGTTGTGCGGGAGTTCGATTTTGGTATCGGCAGTGGCTTTGAAGCGGACCTTGACCGTAAGCACCCCTTGTTTGCGCTTGCACTCGTAAAGCTCGGCTGTGGCTTTCCAGTTGGTTTCCGCCGTGGCCAGGGCCTTGCCTTGGGACCAAGCCAGGGCCGGAAGCAACAGCACCGCCAGGGCCGCCCCTGCTATCAGTCTTGCCATCGTTACCCCCCTTCCAACCGCCTCGCCTTGCCGGTTGTGCTGCTGTTCTTGTACTTCGCTAACCGCCGAACCAAGCCGGGAATTCCCACCCCCGGCACTCTGGCGTGCGACAATTACTGTTTGGCGGAGGCAGCCATGGAGCACTTTCATCACACCACCATTTGCGCCGTGCGGCGGGAGGGGGTCACCGCCCTGGCCTGCGACGGGCAGGTGACGCTGGGCAGCACGGTGCTCAAGCATGGGGCTTCCAAGCTCAGGAGGCTAGCCGGCGGACGGGTGTTGGCGGGCTTTGCCGGCTCCGTGGCCGATGCGCTCGCGCTTTTTACGCGGTTTGAGGCCAAGCTGGAGGAGTTTGGCACCAACCTGGAACGGGCGGCGGTGGAGCTGGCCCGCGACTGGCGCACCGACCGTGCCTTACGGCATCTGGAAGCGCTCATGATCGTGGCCGATCGCGACAAGCTCCTGCTCTTGTCGGGAAGCGGCGAGGTGATCGTCCCCGATGACGGTATTCTGGCTGTGGGCTCCGGCGGGCCCTTGGCGCTAGCTGCGGCGCGGGCGTTGGTGCAGTTCACCACCCTCCCGGCTCCCGAGGTTGCCCGGGAAGCCCTGCGCATTGCCGCCGGCATTGACCTTTACACCAACGACCGCATTACCGTGGAGGTGGTGCCGTGAACGAACCCCTGACCCCGGCAGCCATCGTGGCCGAGCTTTCCCGCTACATCGTGGGGCAGGAAGCGGCAAAAAAGGCGGTGGCCATTGCCCTTCGCAACCGCTGGCGGCGGCAGCAGCTTCCCCCCGAGGTGCAAAAGGAGGTCATGCCCGCCAACATCATCCTCATTGGGCCCACCGGCGTGGGCAAAACCGAAATTGCCCGCCGCCTCGCCCGCTTGGCCAACGCCCCCTTCGTGAAGGTAGAGGCCTCCAAGTTCACCGAGGTGGGCTACGTGGGGCGGGACGTGGACTCCATCGTGCGGGACCTGGTGGAAGCGGCGGTGGCCCTGGTGCGGGAGGAAAAGGCCGCCAAGGTGCGGGTCGCCGCGCAAAGGGCTGCCGAGGAAAGGCTCATTGAGCTGCTCATGCCGAAAGGCGCCTCCGACCCTGAGGAAACCCGCCGCTCCCTCAAGCGGCTCCTCCGCGAAGGGCAGCTGGAAAAACAGGAAGTGGAGCTGGAGGTCACGGAAAACCGCGCCCCCAACATTGCCTTTTTGGGCGGTCAAGGGCTGGAAAGCCTGGAGCTTTCCCTGCGGGAGGCCTTTGGTCCGCTTTTCGCCCAGCGGGCCCAGCGCCGGGTTACGGTGGCGGAAGCCCGCAAGATCCTGGAAACCGAAGAGCTCGAGCGGCTCTTGGACAAGGCGGAAATCGAGCGGGAGGCAGTGCGGCGGGCGCAGGAGTCGGGCATCGTGTTTTTGGACGAAATTGACAAGATCGCCTCCCGGGGAACTCCCGCCGCCGGTCCTGACGTGTCCCGGGAAGGGGTGCAGCGGGACCTGTTGCCCCTGGTGGAGGGCACCACCGTCAACACCCGCTACGGGCCGGTGGCCACCGACCACGTGCTGTTCATTGCCGCCGGGGCCTTTCACGTGGCCAAGCCCTCGGATTTGATCCCCGAGCTGCAGGGCCGCTTCCCGGTGCGGGTAGAGCTTTCCCCCTTGAGCGAAAACGACCTCTTGCGCATCCTTACCCAGCCCGAGCACGCGCTTTTAAAGCAGCACCAGGCGCTTTTGGCCACGGAGGGGGTAACGTTGGAGGTCACCCCCGACGGTGCGGCGGAAATGGCACGCATTGCCTTTGAGCTCAACCGCAGCGGTCAAAACATCGGCGCGCGCCGGCTGGTGACGGTGGTGGAAAAGGTCATGGAGGAGGTTTCCTTCACCGCCCCCGAGCGCAGCGGGAGCCGGGTGGTGGTGGACGCGGAGTACGTGCGCCAGGCCTTGGCGCCCCTTTTGCAGCAGGAAGATTTGGCCCGGTACATCCTATGAGACGAGCGCTTTTGCTGCTTTTGGTGTTGCTGGCCGCCTGTGGGCGCAAGGGTCCGCCGCTGCCGCCGCTGCGGGAGGTGCCGGAAACCACCACCGATCTGGTGGCCAGCCAAGAGGAAAACGAGGTGGTGTTGCGCTGGAGCTACCCGGCGCTCACCCGCTCCGGCCAGCCCCTCCGGGACTTGGAGGCGGTGGAGGTGTGGCTCACCGAGGTTCCCCCCGGGCAGGAAAAGAGCCTGGAGGGCCCGCAAGCGGTGGAGCTCAAGCGCCAGCTCATCCTGGGTCGCGGCAAGCAGGTGGCGCGCTTGAGCGGCAAGGCCCTGGAAGCCGCCACCCGCGGTTCCACCCTGGAATACCGGGAAAGCGCGGTCCTTCCCGCCGGGCAGGCGGCTCCCACCTTGCTTTACGCGGTCCGCTCCCGCCGGGCCAAAGGTGGGGTTTCGGACTTCTCCAACGTGGTGAGCTTCCAGGTGCAAAGCCCGCCGCCGCCACCATCCAACCTGCAAGCCCAGCCTCTGGCCGAAGGCGTGGCGTTAAGCTGGGAAGCACCGGCCGAGGCCAGCTTCCGCGTGGAGCGCAAGGAGGAAAAGGGAAGCTGGCAGGTGTTGGCGGAAAACCTGGCTGCGCCCCGCTATTTGGATACCACCGCGCAGCAGGGGGCCCGCTACGCCTACCGCGTGCGCACCACCGTCCGGCAGGTGACCGGCCCGGCCAGCCCCGAGGTGGCCGTGGACTACCGGGACACCTTTCCCCCTCCCGTGCCCAGCAACCTGGTGTGCCTCCCCGAGCCGGGGCGGGTGGTGCTGCGCTGGGACCCGGGCGCGGAGGAGGGCGTGCGCTTTAAGGTCTTCCGGCGCTTGGGGGAGGGGAGCTGGCAGCATTTGAGCGACGATTGGGCCAGCGCTTCTTACGTGGACGAAAACCCGCCCACCGGTGAGCTCACCTACGCGGTGAAGGCTTTCGACCGCCAGGGCAACGAATCGGCAGAAGCCACCTGCACGGCGCGAGGGGGATCATGAGGTTTGCCAAGTGGCACGGGGCCGGCAACGACTTCCTGCTGTTCCTGCCGGAAGACGGCCCGGAGCTTGAGAAAAACCTGCCACGCTGGGCCCCCAGGCTCTGCCACCGGCAGATGGGCATCGGCGCCGACGGGGTGCTGCTCTTGGTCCCCGAAGGCCAGGCCACCGTTCGCCTCCTCTATTTCAACCGCGACGGCTCCCGAGCGGCCTTTTGCGCCAACGGCAGCCGCTGCGCCGCGGCGTTTGCCTTCCGCCGCTTGGGTTTGGCGGCCATGGTGCTCCACACCGACTTTGCCCCCATCCCCGCTGAAGTTGGGCAAAACCGCGTCACCCTCCAGCTGCCGGCACCGCAGCCGGTGGTGGGTTGGTTGGAGCTTCCTGTGGGCCAAAAGACCTTGCGGGGCTTTTTCCTGCAGGTGGGTGTTCCCCACCTGGTGGTGCCGGTGAGCTGGCAGGACTTTTGGTCTTGCCCGCTGGAAGAAGCCCCGGCCTTACGTGCCCACCCGCTTTTGGGCCCGGAAGGTGCCAACGTCCACTTTGCGCAGGTTGTTGGGCGGGAGCTAGCGCTGCGCTCCTTTGAGCGGGGCGTGGAGGCGGAAACCCTGGCCTGCGGCTCAGGGGCGGTGGCGGCAGCCTGCGTGGCGTTGGCTGAGGGCTGGCTTTCCCCACCGGTGGCGGTGCGCACCGCTTCCGGGCGGGTCCTGGAGGTGGAGCCGCTGGCTCGCGACCCCTGGGGCCCCCTGCGCCTTTCCGGACCGGCAGAGCCGGTGGCGGAAGGGGAGGTGGCTCCGGAGCTTTTGGAGACGGAAGAGCAGAGCTAAAGCATGCCGTTTTTTGTGGGCTGTAGCGGTTTTTCCTACCCCTCCTGGCGCGGGCGCTTCTACCCGCAGGAGCTTGCCTCCCGGGACTTTCTTGCCTTTTACGCCCAGCACTTTCCGGCGGTGGAGCTCAACGTCACCTTTTACCGCTGGCCCCGCCCCAGCACCCTGCGTTCCTGGCGGCAAAAGGTAGGCTCCGAGTTCCGGTTTGCGGTCAAGCTCCATCAAAGCATCACCCACAAAAAGCGGCTGCGGGACACGCAAACCGAGCTTGCCAGGGTCGTGGAGCTGGTAGGCGAGCTGCAACCGGCGCTGCTTCTAGCCCAGCTTCCCCCCAGCCTCCGCTTCGACCCCGCCCTGCTTGAGGACTTTGTGGCCACTCTGCCTCGCGGATTGCCACCCCTGGCCTGGGAAGCACGCCACAAGAGCTTTTTTACCCCTGAAGCCCTGGAGTTCTTCACCCGGAAGCGCTTGCCGCTGGTGGTAGCCGACTCCGGCGGCAGGTACCCCACCGCCAGGGTGGTGACCGCCTGGCCCTTGTACCTGCGCTTCCACGGCCCCGGGGCGCTTTACGCTTCCAGGTACACCCGTGAGCAGCTTTCCGACTACGCCCAGTGGGTGCGAAGCGTGCTGGTTGGGCAAGCCGAGGTGTACGCCTTCTTCAACAACGACGTGGGAGGCTACGCCCTGGACAACGCCCAAGAATTTCGCCAGCTCCTTTCGCCCCAAAACCCTTGCCCCAACGCTTTCTAGAACCTAAACTTGCGCTTGCGAGGGGGAAATGGCCCTACCGGCAGCCGCAACCCTGGAGCTTAGGCCCCGGGCCCGCTTGGACATCATTGACGTCAACCGGCTCCTTGCCGAGCAGGGAAGCTCTGTGCCTTCCTACCCCCGCGCCCTTTACTGCTCCTACCACACCACCGCCGGTTATCTGGAGCAGAGCCTGTGCGCCCGCATGGCTTACCAGCCGGAAGCGGTGGCGCGCTTCGTGCGCAGCTTCCAGCGCCTCTTTCCCCCCGAAGCCCCCTACCTCCACGATCGCATGGAGCTGCGGGAAGAGCTGAGCGAAGAGGAGCGCGAAAAAGAGCCGGCCAACGCCGATTCCCACCTGGCTTTTATTGGCTCCGGCCTTAAAAACTGCGTGACGTACCTCAACCCCAGCCGCAACCCGGTTTTCTTCATTGACCTGGACGGGGTGCACCGCAGCGGCGCCCGGCTGCGCAAAACCACGGTGGTGGGCTACAACCGCGAGGACGTGGTGGTCCGCGAGCGGGTGAGCATCCCGGTCTCCCACCACGCCGTGGATTCCATCAACCTCAAGGACCCCAAGGTGGGCTTTTTCCGCTACGTGGAGGACCTCATCGCCCAGCACCGCATCGAAACCGGGCGGCTGGACGTGGCTTTAGCCCCCGAGGAGCGCCACGCCGGCCTGACCGTGAACGAGTACGAAACCCTGCTCATGAAGCACGACCTGCGGGAGGTGCTGAAGGACCCCTTCCGCTTCATGGTGGAAAAAGGCAAGCACATCTTGGCCGATCCCCGGGCGGTTCCGGAAAAAACCCGGTCTTACGCGGCTTACGACCTCATCCACATGTTCAACGAGCTGATGGAGGCCCTGCGCATTTCCCAATCGGCCCTGGAGCGGCTGATCGTGCGGGCCACTGGCGGTGCCGCCTCGCGGTTTTTGCGACTTCGCAAGCAGGTTAGCTTCCTGGTGGCTCCGGGAGTGGCGGAACCCCCGGCCACCATCGTGCAGGGGCGCTACCAGAGCCCGATCCTGGTGCAGTGGCACCAGGGGGACGTGACCTCCCGCACGCTGGTTGTAACCCTCACCCGGTTTTCTTAAATCAAGGAGCGGGATTGGCCACCGTCCACGGTGATGCACGCCCCGGTGATCAGCGAGGCCCGGGGGGAAGCCAAAAACGCCACCACGTCCGCCACCTCCTCCACCGTGCCAAACCGCCCGTACGGCAGGTTTTGCTCCACAAACCGGGCAATACCTTCCGGGTCTTCTTGCGCCCGGCGGTCCCAGCTGCCGCCGGGAAAGCGGATGGACCCCGGGGCCACGGAGAGCACCCGGATGCCGTAGGGTGCTTCCTCCAAGGACAGGATCTTGGCCAGCGAGATGAGCGCGGATTTGGTGGTGTTGTAAAGGGAAAGCTCACGCCCTCCCGCTTCCCGGCCAAAGATCGAGCTCACAAAGATCACCACCCCTCGCTTTTGCTGCCGCATGGCGGGCAAAAGCGCCCGGGTCAGGCGCACGTGGGCCAGGAGGTTGAGGTTCAGCAGGAAGTCCCAGTCCTCGTCGGTGGTTTCGATGAAGCTCTTGCGCCTGTTGCCCCCCACGTTGTTCACCAGGATGTCCAGCCGCCCAAAGCGGGAAAGCGCCGCTTCTGCAAGCTCCTGGGGTGCTTGCTGGGCGGTAAGGTCGCAGGCCACGGTCAAAACCTCCACCCCGAAGGCGGCGAGCTCTTCCCTTGCCTTTTGCAGGGCCTCCTGCCCCCGCGCCGCCAGCACCATATGGCAACCCTCGGCGGCCAAAGCGCGGGCGATGCCCAGGCCTATGCCCCGGGATCCCCCGGTGACCAACGCCACGGAACCGGCCAACTTGAGGTCCATACCCACCTCCGCCGTGGTAAAGTTAGCGCAAGAACGTTGCTCGGGAGGAGCCATGAAAAAAATCAACCAGAAAAGGCTGCTTTTGGGAAGCTTGGCGGGTGGTGTGGTGTGGGCCCTTTGGTCGTGGATTGTGAACAGCGTTTTCCTGGCCGATGCGTACCGGCAAGCGCAAAGCGCCGGGGCGTTGCTTTCGGAGCCGCGCTACCCGTTCTTTTTGCCCGTGTGGTTTTTAACGCTCTTCCTGGTTACCTTCGTGCTCGCGTGGTTTTACACGGGAATGCGGGAGGTCTTCGCCCCGGGACCAAAAACCGCGCTGGCGGTGGGCATCCTCGGGGGGTTTGCCATCGCTTTCCCCTCCAACTTTTCGGCGGCCACCTGGGCACCGGTGGCCAGAGCGGTGCCCCTGGGCTGGCTTTTGGACCTGTGGGTGGGCGCCATCGTGGCCACCTTTGTGGCCGCCTGGCTGTACCGCGAGTCCTGAGGTCCTCGCACGGTGCACTGCCCTGCCTGCCGCAGTGAGCTGGTGGTGGTGGAGCGGGAAGGGGTGGAGCTGGACTGGTGCCCTTTTTGCCGTGGCTTGTGGTTTGACTCCGGGGAGCTGGAAGCCGTGGAGGCCACGCTCGGGGTCAGCTTCCCCCCACTGGCAGGGGAAAGAAGCGCCGGCAGGCGTCCCTGCCCCCGCTGCGATAAGCCCATGGACGTGGTTTCCGTTCCCGGATCGCCGGCGCTTTCGGTGGATGCCTGCTCGCAAGGGCACGGCTGGTGGTTTGATGCCGGCGAGCTGGCCACCCTGGCGGAGCGGGACGGGGGAACCTCGGGTGATGTCATCTCGTTTTTAGGGGAGAAGCTGCGGCGCAAGTCGTAGCCCAAAGGAGGTGGACGGTGGCCTTTTGGATTTTCATTGCGCTTTTGGTGGTGGTGGTTTTGTGGGTGGTGGGCCTTTACAACCGGTTGGTGCGGGCCCGCAACGAGGTGCGCAACGCCTGGAGCCAAATTGATGTGCAGCTCAAGAGAAGGTGGGATTTGATCCCCAACCTGGTGGAAACCGTCAAGGGGTACATGCACCATGAAAGGGAAACCCTGGAGGCGGTGACCAAGGCTCGGCAGCAGGCCATTTCGATTTCCGGTGATGTGGCCGCCCGCGCGCAAGCGGAAAACGTGCTCTCGCAAACCCTGCGCTCGCTCTTTGCGGTGGCGGAAAACTACCCTGAGCTGAAGGCCAATCAGAACTTCTTGGCCTTGCAGGAAGAGCTGACCTCCACGGAAAACAAGATCGCCTTTGCCCGACAGTACTACAACGACTCGGTGCTGCGCCTCAATAACCTCATCCAAATGTTCCCGTCCAACATCATCGCCAACCAGTTTGGCTTCAAGCCCGAAGTTTACTTTGAGCTGGAGACCCCCCAGGAGCGTCAGCGCCCCGAGGTCAGGTTTTAGGTAGCAGGCCGTGTGGGAGCTCGTTAGCGCCAACAAGCGCCGGTCTCACCTCTTGCTGGCGAGCATGGCGCTGGTGCTGGTGGCCACCGGTTGGGCGGTGGGGGAGGCGCTGGCCGCCGCTCCGGTCCCCGGCATCCTGGTGGCGGGGGGGCTTTGGGTGGTCATGGCGGAGCTGGCCTTTCGCGCCGGGGACAAGGTCATTTTGAGCATCTCCCGCGCCCGTAAGGTGAACAAAGAAGATCACCCGGTGCTCTTTAACGTGGTGGAAGAAATGAGCGTGGCTTCTGGGCTTTCCAAGCCGCCCGAGGTTTACATCCTGGACGAGGCAGCCCCCAACGCCTTTGCCACCGGCACTCGGCCCGATCGCGCTGCGGTGGTGGTCACCGCCGGGCTTTTGGAGCGCCTCACCCGGGACGAGCTGCAGGGGGTGATTGCCCACGAAATCTCCCACATCAAGCACCGGGACGTGGTGTACCTCACGGTCATGGCGGTGATGGTGGGAACCGTGGTGATCTTGGCGGACTTTGCCCGGCGGGTGCTGTTTTACGGCGGCGGCACCCGCCGCCGGACCTCCAGCAGCAGCCGGGGGGCAGCTCCTCTCTACCTTTTGGCCATCGTCCTGATCCTTTTGGCCCCACTGGTGGCCCGCCTCATGTACCTGGCCCTTTCCCGCCGCCGGGAGTACCTGGCCGATGCCGGTGCTGCCCTGGCCACCCGCTACCCCGAAGGCCTTGCTTCCGCCTTGGAAAAGATCGAGCAGTCCTGGAGCCCCCTCACCAGTGCCAACGCCGCCACCGCCCCCATGTTCATCGTCAACCCCCTCACCAAAGCTGCCTCGGCCATTACCGGGCTTTTCAGCACCCACCCCCCCACCGAGGAGCGCATCCGTATCTTGAGGTCCTTGGGCGGCACGGTTTCCTTCGCGGGCTACGATGAGGCCTTCCGCAAGGTGACAGGAAGACCCGTGGGCGTGGTGCCCGCGGCGGCCCTGCGTTTGCCCGCCACACCGGTGCGCCCGGCCAGCGCCGACCCGCGAACCGCCTTGGACCGGCTTCGGCAAGCCACCGACGTGCTCTGGCGGCTTTCCGGTTTTGCCTTTATCCCTTGCAGTTGCGGCACCACCCTTAAGGTTCCCCCTGCCTACCGGGGACAGGAGCTCCCCTGCCCGCACTGCGGAACGGTGCACAAGGTTGTGGCGGTAAGCCCTTAGGGGCTGGCTACCGTTTTAAAGTCCGGCAAAAACAGGAACTGGTCATAGCGGGGCTGGAACTGCAACCAGCTCGACATCCCCAGGTAAAACCAGCGGATCACCAAGGGCAGGTAGTAGCCCTGTTCCAAGACCCGGCGCTGGGCTTGCTGGAGGAGCGCCCGGCGCTTTTCCTCGTCCAGCTCGCGGGAGGCCTCTTCCAAGAGGCGGTCCACCTCAGGATCGGCCATGCGCGGGTAGTTTTCCTGGCCCCAGCCGCGGTCGGGATCGTAGGAGTGGGCCTGGGGATCCAGAAACTCCGAAGCGTCCGAGGTGGTGCAGGTGCGGGCAAAGAAAATGACTGGGAGGCGACCGTCCCGCGCCCGCGCCAGCACCTCAGGAAACGGCAAAAACTCAAGCTCCACCCGCACCCCAACCTTCTCCCAATCCTCCTGAACGATGCGAACCACGTCTTCGGCCCCTCTTCCAGCGCCCAGCCGCACGGTAAAACCCGAGGCAAAACCGGCTTCGGATAGAAGCGCCCGCGCCTTTTCAGGATCGTAGGGCACCGGCGGCAGGGAAGGGTCGTAGCCGAACACCAGGGGATGCACGAGCTGGCTGGCCACCACTGCGTCCCCCCGGGCGACCTCCTCCACCAAACGCTGGCGGTTTAGAGCCAAAAGCAAGGCGCGCCGCACCCGCACATCGGCCAGCGCCCGCGCGGCCTCCCCGCTAGCCGCCCGCGGGCTCAAGGCCAGCATTTGCACCGACAAACGCGGCTGCTGGACCACCCGCAGGTCCTTTTGGCGTGCCGCCTCTGCCACATCCTCCTTTCGCAGCCACGCGCACACATCCACCTTTTTGGCCAGAAAAAGGCTGGTTCGGTGTTGGTCGTTCTCCTCAAAAAGGAAACGGGCCTTCTTAATCTGGGGCATACCCCCCCACCACGGGACCGCCCTCATTTCCAGGGTCGTTCCCTCGCGCTTCACGATCCGGTAGGGACCGGTCCCAATGGAAACCAAAATTTCGCGCTCCTGCGCTTGAGCTTCGGGCACCACACCCACGAAAACCAGCCTATTGAGCAGCGTGGGGGCGGGGGTCGAGGTCCGAATAACGACGGACAGAGGCTCTTCCGCCTTCACCTCCACCACATCCCGCACCAGGTGCTTGAGCTGGGACCTGGGGTGGTCCCTCGCCCGCAGCACGCTGGCCACCACGTCCCGGGCGGTGAGCTCCTGCCCATTGTGAAAGACCACCCCCTGGCGCAGCCAGAACCGCACCGCAGTGGGGCTTTCCTGCTCCCAGCGTACAGCCAGGGCTGGCTCCACCTGGAGGTAGGGCGAAAAGCGCACCAACCCTTCCACCACATTGCTCAACGTGGAGGAAACCACGGTTTCGTTGGCCAAATGCGGGTCAAAGGTCGAAGGCTGGCTCTGCTGGGCCACCACCACCGGTTTTTCCTCGCGGAAGAAACCGCATCCCCCGGCAAGGACAACAAGCCCAACCACCACACCCACCCACCAGCGCCTCATGGTTAGTCCCCAGTGCTCAATGTAATCGCTTGCCCGCAATTTGACCAGGGGTCCTAGCTAAAACCGGGGGGGTTGTCCTGCCGCGTGAGAACTTTTGTGCACGGTGTGTGCAGAGTCAAGTCTTAGCCGGTGAAGCGGCACGGGCAACCACCGCCACTGTTCAATAAAAACGGCATTGCTAGCTGAAAAGAAAGCACCCAGGAGGTGACTTGCCAATTTCCTGCCCAATCCCTAACGCCGCCCCAACTCCAGAGGGAGACCCTCGCCTCCAGGTAAATGGCTGGCAACTCCGCCGCCGCTTTCACCGCCACCGCCTGCTTAGCGCCCCGGTAAACCGCGCCAAACCGCCAATGTTTCTGCGTTTCGCCTAAGTCTCGGGAGCCAGCAGCTCCTGCCCGCCCAGGTAGGGGCGTAAAGCCTCGGGGATGACCACCGTGCCGTCCGCCCGCTGGTAGTTCTCGAGGATGGCAATGAGGGTGCGACCTACCGCCAGACCCGAGCCGTTGAGGGTGTGCAGGTACTGGGCCTTGCCTCCCCCTTTGGGCCGGTACTTCAGGTCCGCCCGGCGAGCCTGAAAGTCCTCGCAGTTGGAGCAGGAGGAAATTTCCCGGTAGCAACCCTGCCCTGGCAGCCAAACCTCCAAATCGTAGGTTTTGGCCGCGGAAAAGCCCATATCGCCGGTGCAAAGGGTCACCACCCGGTAAGGAAGCCCTAAAGCCTTGAGCACCTCTTCGGCTTCGCCGGTGAGCACCTCCAGCTCCTGGTAGCTGGTTTCCGGGGTGGCCAGGTGCACCAGCTCCACCTTGTCAAACTGGTGCTGGCGGATGAGGCCCCGCACGTCCCGGCCGTAAGAGCCCGCTTCCGCGCGAAAGCAGGGGGTGTAGGCGCAGTACCGCCGGGGGAGGCTTTCCTCCTCCAGGATTTCCCCGCGGTGGAGGTTGGTGACGGGGACTTCAGCAGTGGGGACCAGGAAAAAGTCGGTGCCCTCCACGTGGAAAAGGTCCTCAGCGAACTTGGGGAGCTGTCCGGTGCCCACCAGGCAATCGCGGTTGACCAAGAAGGGAACGTACACCTCTCGCCAACCCCGGGACCGGTGCAGGTCCAGCATGAAGGTAATGAGCGCCCGCTCCAAGGCCGCCCCTTGCCCCCACAGCACCGCAAAGCGGGCGCCGGCAATTTTGCCGGCCCGCTCGAAGTCCAAGATGCCAAGGGCTGGACCCAGGTCCCAGTGGGCGCGGGGTTCAAAGTCGAAACGTGGGGGCTCGCCCCACACCCGCTCCACGCGGTTGCCCCGTTCGTCTTCCCCTTCGGGCACCGAAGCGTGGGGGATGTTGGGCAGCAAAAGCTCCAGCCGCTCCACTTCGCTGCGAGCTGCCGCCAGCTCTTTTTCCAGCTCGGCGATGCTTTTGGAAAGCTCGGCCAAGGAGCGACGCAGGGCTTCGCCTTCTTCCCTTTTTCCCGCGGCAAACAACGACCCCACCTCCCGGGATCGGCGGTTGAGCTCGGCTTTTTTGCCATCCAGCTCCGCCTGCAGCCGGCGAAAACGCTCATCGGCTTGCCGCAGCTCCTCAAGCGGCGCCTCGGAGCGCCGCATCTGCAGCGCTTTGGCCACCACCTCAGGATGATTCCGCCACAGCTCTCGGTTCAGCATGCCCCCTCCACTGGCCACCTAGTTTAAAGCGTTCCTCCCCCAGCGTTAGGGCTCCCGTTTGCGAAGGGGCAAGCCCACGGCTGGCGCAAAAGCTCCGTATACTGGCCGAGGTGCGGTGGGTGCGGTTTCCCTTTGTAAGCCTTGCGGCTTTGCTCCTGGCCGGGGTTTTGGCCGGGATGGACGGTTTGCCGCTGGCGGAGGCGCTGGCCGGAGGTTTGGCGCTGGCCTTCCTGGGGCTAGTCATTTCCAAGCTTTCGGGCTGGGTGCGCTTTGGCTGTGAGCTGCTGCTGCTGCCACCGGCTTACGTGCTGGTGCTGACCCAGGACCCCTTCCAACGGCAGATGCTGCTGGGGTTTTTGGTTCCCCTGGCGGCAGGGGCCGCAATTTGGGGCTTGTCCCGGCAAAAGCCCGCGCACGGCCTGCTGGCGGCTAGCCTTTGGGCTTTGGCCCTGGTGTTGCCGGGGCTTCCGGTGCTGGTGGGCAAGTTCGGGCCGGCCGGCGTGGTGGCCCTGGTGCCGGTGCTGGCGGCAGCGCTGCTCGCAAGCCAAAGCCCCTGGGTTTGGGGCTTGGGAGCGTCCCTGGGGGTGGCGCTGGCTTCACCACTCCACCCGGGGGTGGGAGCAGGTTTTCTGGCGGTGGTTTGGCTTTTGAGCCGGAAACAGCCGGCGCCTTTTCCCCGCGTGACGCCGGTCGTACAGCGGTGGGCGGTACCCCTGGCCGCCCTGGGGTTTTTGGGTACCGTGCTTTTCCCCTGGGGCGGGGTTCTGGCCTTCCCCGGCTTTCCGGCAAGCCCATGGCTTTGGGTCCTGGTTGTGGCGCTGGCGGTGGTAACAGCGTTTTTGCCGGTGCCTTTGGCGGCAGCCGCGTGGTTTTTTGGGCTTCTTTGGGCTTGGCCGGCGTTGCCGGTGCCTCCGGATTTGCCGGGGCCCACTTTAACCCGGCAACAGCCTGAAGTGCTTCTTCCTGCTGGAGAAGCGGGCAGGCTTTACGCCCTGGAGCTGGCCTTGGCCAACGCTGGCAGCCTCCCCAAAGGGACGGTGGTGGGTTGGCTGGAGGTCGGGAAGGAGCGGGTGCTGCTGCGGGCGGGAAGGGACACCGCAGAGTGGGCGTTGCTCCGGGAGGAGCTGAAGCAGCGGGGAGCCCACGGTTTGCCCGCCCATCCGGTGTTTCGGCCCACCTGGGGCGCCGACCCGCCGTGGGCGGTGGCCGGTCGCTTGGAGCTCTTCGTGCCCGCTGGCCTCCAGCCCACGCTGGTGCTGGCGCAGGAGCTGGCGAAACAGGTCACGCTTTCGGTTCTGCAGGCGGGACCGCAAAGACCTACCCCCAAAAGAAGCGTTTCCGCGGAAAAGCTGCTTTTGGCCGCGGGAGTGTTGGTGCTGCTTTTCCTGCCGGGCTTCTGGCGTTCCTCGCTGGTCTCCGCGCCCTGGGTCTTGCTGGCTTTTGGCCGCCTGACCCTAGGGCTTCCATTGCAGCCGCTGCGGGTTTTGCTGGAACGCCACGGGGTGGATTTGGCCTTGGCGGCGTTTCTTTTGGCCTGGTGGCTGGCTTTTGCCAGGGCCATCCGCGCCCAGCGTTGGGCCCTGCCGGTGGTGGCCTTGCTTGTGCCTTTGGCGCTGGCGGCACCGCGCTTGGCCGAGCTTATGGGGGATGAGCCGTACCACGTGCTGATGGCCGAGTCTTTGGTGCGGGACCACGACCTTAAGCTGGAAAACAACGCCTCGCCCGACCGCTACGCCCAGTGGGTGGTGGATTTGGTGCGGCAGGTCCCCGATCGCTTCCTCCATTCCCCCGGCCTGGCGTTGCTGCTGAGCCCGGGTTACGCCCTCGCCGGACGCGCTGGCATGGTGCAGCTCATGAGCCTTTTGGGGGCACTGGCCTTTGTGCTGTTACAAAGGCGGGCTGGGGCTTTGCCTGGTTCAGCCCACGCTCGTTGGCTTGCCGCTCTTTCGCTGCTTTTCGCCTACCCGTTCGCCACCTTTGCCACGCAAATTTGGGTGGAAATGGTGGGGGTGCTGGCCGTGACGTTGCTTTTGCTCTGGGTGCAGCACGCCCGCCCCTTTCCGGCAGCGGCGGTGGCTGTGGCCACGGTGGTGATGAAGGCGCGTCTGGGGCTTGTTTCCGTGCCGCTGGCGGCGGTGAGCTTTTGGCGACGCTGGCAGAAAAAGCTCTGGGCCCCAGTGGTGGGTTTGCTCTTGGCGGGAGGCTTGGGCTTGGGGTTGGCGGCCCTTTGGTTTGGCAACCCCCTGGATCCCCTGGGGCGCCGGGCTTTAAGCCACCTGGTGCCGCAAAGCCTCAGGCAGCCCCTGGTGGTTACCGGGGGGTTGTTGTTCGACGCAGCTTACGGCATCGCCTTTTCCTCTCCGATTTGGCTGGTGGCGCTCCTGGGCTTGCCGGCCCTCTGGCGGGGGAGCGGGGTGGGGGAGCGGACGCTGCTTTTGAGTGGCCTTGCCACCTGGGTAGCGCTTTTGAACTACGTGGAGTGGCGCGGGGGTGGGTCTCCCCCCTTTCGCTACCTGGTGCCCCTGGTGCCGTTGTTTTTCCTCGGCCTTGCCCAGGCCCTACGCCGGGGCCGCACCCGGGCGCTGTTCTTCCTGGCGTTGCCGCCGACGCTCTTCACCGCGTGGATTGCGGTGACCCGGGCGCCCATGCTTTTTAACATTGGCGACGGCGGGCAGTGGCTGGCGGACCGGCTAGCGGCGCGTTTTTCGGTGGATGCCCGGCATTTCTTCCCGTCCTACCTGCGGATTTCCCCGGCCAGCTACGTCACACCGGTGGTGCTGGTGCTGCTCGCCGCGGGCCTTTGGTACGCCTGTTCGCGCCCGGCCTTTCGCCGCTTCCTCCCGCGGCAGGCGGTGGCGCTTTGGCTGGCGGCGGCCGCCGGGTTGCTTTTCGCACTGAGGACGGTTCCCGACCGGGTGGTGGAGCTGGAGGACCCCCAGGTGGAGCACCGGGGCGGGGCTTTGGAGCCCCATTTGGGCGCCTGGTCGCGGTTCTTGTACCCCAACGGCTGGCGGCTTTTCTCCGGGGATAGCCTGGCCGTTCCCCTGCACCTCCCCAAAGCCCGGGCGCTGGTGGTTTCCGGTTGGCTGGAAGGGCCAGGCTCCGGCGAGCTTTGCTACACCTTGGGCTCCGGGCCGGCCTCCTGCCTCCCGATAAGCCCGGGGGCCATAGCTGTGCCGCTTCCGGCGCCGGATCCCGGCCGGCATCGCCTCACCCTGCAGGCGCGGCTGCCGGAAGGGGCAAGCCTGGTGCTGGACAAGCTGGAGGTTCAGCGGTGAGCGTTGGGGTTTTTGTGGTCACCCACAACCACGGGGCCACCTTAGCTGCCACGCTGGAGGGGCTCAGCCAGCAGGGCCAGCTGGTGGCCAGGGTGGTGCTGGTGGACAACAACTCCAGCGATGAAAGCCTGGCCGTGGCCCGGAGCTTTGAGGGCAAACTGCCCCTTTCGGTCTTGCCCCTGCCGGAAAACACCGGCTTTTCCCGCGCGGCCAACCTGGCCCTGGCCCAGCTGGAAACGCCGTGGGTCTTATCCCTCAACCCCGACTGCCGGCTGCTGCCGGGGTTTCTCTCGGAGCTGCTGGCGGCGGTGCAAGGGCAAAGGCAGGTGGGAAGCGCCTGCGGGTTGTTGCTGCGCGGTGAAGGCCCCAACCTTTTGCCCACGGACCGCGTGGATTCCGCCGGCATGGTGGTTTCCGCCTTTGGTCGGCACCACGATCGCGGGGCCGGAAAGCGGCTACGGCAGGCCTGGACTCAGCCGGCCTGGGTGTTTGGTGCCACCGGAGCCTGCGCCCTTTACCGCCGGGAAGCGCTGCAGGATGTGGCTTACCCCGGAGGGGAGGTTTTTGACGAGGGTTTTTTTGCCTACCGGGAGGATGCAGACCTGGCCTGGCGGCTGCAACGCCGGGGGTGGCGCTGCCTCTTTTGGCCCGCCGCCAGGGCCGTGCACGGACGGGGGTTGAAGCCGGAGGAAGGACGTGCCGGGCAAGCAGCCATCAACCTGCACTCGGTGAAAAACCGCTTCCTCTTGCGCTTGGCCAACGCCGATTGGCGCTGGCACGTGGGTTGTTTTCCGTTTTGGCTCTTCCGGGACCTGTTGGTGATTGCCGCCTGCCTCACGGTGGAGCGCTCCTCGCTGGCCGCTTTCGGGCTTGTGCGCCGTCTTTGGCCGCAGTACCGAAAGCGGGGGCGGGAAAACGCGGCCCGCGCTAGGGTTTCCAGCTGGCGCCTGCTGCCCTGGTTTTACCCGCCCTGGCAAACCCGGAGGTTTAAGCCGTGCGGGTAGCGATTCTCGGCACCCGGGGGATTCCGGCCCGCTACGGCGGCTTTGAAACCTTTGCCGAGGAGCTTTCCCGGCGTCTGGTGGCGCGGGGGCACCAGGTCACGGTGTACACCCGCAGGCACCTGGTGCCGGAAGGACTTTCCCAGTACCAGGGGGTGCGCTTGGTGCTGCTGCCGTGCCTGCGCCAAAAGCACCTGGAAACGCTAAGCCACACGCTGCTTTCGGTACTGCACCTGTCCCGGAAGGACTACGACGCCGTGCTGCTCTGCAACGCCGCCAACGCCCCGCTCTTGCCGCTGCTCCACGCCAAGGGGTTGCCGGTAGCCCTCAACGTGGACGGGCTGGAGCGCAAGCGCCGCAAGTGGGGGTGGTTGGGGAGGCGGTACTACCTCTGGTGCGAGGCGCTTTCCGCCCGCTGGGCGGATCAGCTGATCACCGATGCCCGGGCCATTCAGCGCTACTACCGGAGGGTTTGGCGGCGGGAGTCAGCCATGATCCCCTACGGCGGCGATTTGGCCTGGCCGCAAAGCCACGAGACCCTCAACACCTGGGGGCTGAAGCCCCGGGGCTACGTGCTTTACGTTTCCCGCTTTGAGCCCGAGAACAACCCCGACCGGGTGCTCTTGGCCTACCGGCAGGTGCCGGGGGATGTGCCGCTGGTGATGGTGGGGGGCGCCCCTTACGCCCGTAGCCTCACGAGGCGGGTGCAGGAGCTGGCGGCGGGCGACCCACGGGTGGTGCTCACGGGCCCGGTGTACGGGCAGGGGTACCGGGAGCTCATGGCCGCTGCCTTGGCGTATATTCACGCCACCGAGGTGGGGGGGACCCATCCGGCGCTGGTGGAAGCCATGGGGGCGGGGCAAGTGGTGTTTTACCTGCAAAACCGCGAGAACCGGGAGGTTGTGGGCGACGCCGGCCTGGGCTTTTCCTTTGTGGGCTCACCTTCCCTGGAGGAACAACTGGCGCGCTTCCTTGCCAACCCCGAAGCTTTCCAGTTCCTGCGGGAAAAGGCCAAGGCCCGCGTGGCGGCCCACTACCGGTGGGATCAAGTGGCGGCCGCTTACGAAGCGCTTCTGGAGGGCATGTGCTGCGGGAAAGCGCGAAGCTCGTAACCTACCGCCGCTTGCTGTGGGACAGCGTGCTCACCTCCCTGGCCTTCCTTTTGGCCCACCAGCTGCGCTCCCACGGCCTTTCCCAGCTGTTGCCCTCCCTCTTCCCCACGGGCCTTTACCCCCTGCGCCAGTACCTGCCGCTCTTGGCTTTGGCCCTTCCCCTGTGGGCGGGTTTTTCCCTGGCTTTTCCCGCAAGCATGCCAGGAAGGCGGGTTTCCCTTTCTCGGGAAATTGCCGCCTGCTGGGGCACGGTGGCCCTGGGGGTTTTGGCGCTGGCAGCCTTAGGCTACCTGTTCCGCTTGGACTTCGTGTCCCGCCCCTTTCTCCTCCTCTTTGGCCTTTTGGATGGGCTCTTGCTTTCCGCCGCCCGCTGGCTGGAGCGCAAGACCCCCCTGGGGAAGAAGCTGTTGGCGGCTCCGGAGCGGGTGGTGGTCATCGTGGGCACCACCCCCCAGGCCGCCAAGCTGGCGCAAACGCTGCAGGAGCACCAGGCCTGGGGCTTTCGCCTGCTGGGTTTCGTGGGGGTGGAGGAGCACGCCAAAAGCCCTATCGCCGGGATTCCGGTGGTGACCCATGTGGGGGCTTTGCCTGAGTTTTTGGAAAAGACCGTGGTGGACGAAGTGATGGTGGCCCTGCCCCTGGCCCAGCTGGCCAAACTGGAAAACACCATTGCTCGCTGTCAGGAGGTGGGGGTGCGGGTGCGGGTGGTGCTGGCCCCCTTTCCCCACCTCAAACCGCGGGTGGAGGTGGAGCCTCTGGGGGACCAGGCCATCCTCACCCTGGCCCCGTCCCCCATTGCACCCCTGCCGCTCTTTTGCAAACGGGTGATGGACGTGACGGTGGCGGTTTTGGGCTTGGCGGCGTTTGCTCCTTTTTTTCCGCTGGTGGCGCTGGCCATCAAGCTGGATTCGCCGGGGCCGGTGTTTTTCAAGCAGTGGCGCTGCGGCTTGCGCGGCCGGCGGTTTTTGCTTTACAAGCTGCGCACCATGGTGGAGGGCGCCGAGGCTTTAAAGCCCCAGCTTTCCCACCTCAACGTCATGGACGGGCCGGTTTTCAAAGCCCCCAACGACCCCCGCATTACCCGGGTGGGGCGGGTCTTGCGGCGCTTTTCCCTGGACGAGGTGCCGCAGCTGTGGAACGTGCTGAAGGGGGACATGTCGTTGGTGGGTCCCCGACCCCCGCTGCCCGAGGAGGTGGCCCGCTACGAGCCCTGGCAGCGGCGGCGGCTGGCCATGAAGCCAGGGCTGACCTGCCTTTGGCAAGTTTCCGGCCGAACCGAGCTTTCCTTTGCCCAGTGGATGGCCTTGGATTTGGCGTACATTGATTCCTGGTCCCTGGGGCTGGACCTCAAGATCCTGGCGCGGACGATCCCCGCCGTGCTGCGGGGGAAAGGGGCAGCGTGATCTTGAGGGTTTCCGAGCGCACGTTGGAGGTCATGCGCTCCACCCCCCAGAGGTAGCCCCTGGGTCGCAGGCCCGCCGGGGAAAAAACCCAGAGGGACGGCACCACCAGCAGCAAGGCGAAGGCCAACGCCAACCACGGGCTGGCCCCGTAAAGCTCCCGCTGGCGCAGGGGGTGCGGAGGCTTGGCGGCCAGGGCCCAAAGCAAGCTCAAAAGCAGAACCAGCAGAAACGGCGGCAAGCTGGCAACAGGAAAACGGGGGGCGGAGGCCAACACCCAGGCCAGCCACAGCCCCGCAGGGACGCCCACGTGCAGGGCCCAGGTTAGGAGCTTGCGGCCAAAGGTGGGGCCGCCCGGCAGGTGCCAAAGGTAGGAGCCAAGCCCCAGAACCACCGGCCGAACCAGGATCCCGGCAACAAGGGCCATGCCCCACCGGCAGAGCTGGGGATCCTGGTGAAAAAAGCGGGAAAGCCCAGCCACGAGCCCGTCCTCCAGCCCCAGGCTGGGAAGCCAAGCAAGCCCCAAGAAGCTGGCGGCCAGGGCCAGATGGCTCAAGAGCAGGTGCCGGCTCAAAGAAGGGCCCGGGGGCAACTGGGGCAGCACCAACGCCAGCAAAAAGGCAGCTAAAAACGGCGGCAGCCAGTAGGCCCACAGCGCCGTGCGGGTGGCGGCAAAGCCCACCGTGGGCTCGTTCACCAGCGCCCAGGGCTGGGTCCAGGTGGGGAGGGAAAGGCCAATGAACTGGCCGCCCGCTGCCGCGGTGGCCAACCCCTGGATTACTGGCAACGCCCACCACACCAGCACCCAGGCGCAAGCGGCCAAAAGCCAGGAGGTGAGCAGTGCCGGAAGCGAAAGCAAACCCTTTGGCATCCCCGCTATCATAGCCTGGTGAAAAAGCTCTTGCTCCCGCTGGTGTTCTTGGTTTTCACCGGGCCTGCTTTTCCGCAGGCCATAACCACCGGGCGCACCGAAAAAGGCCTCCCCTGGGCGGTGGTGGAGCTGCCGGGAGGGGATGGGGAATGGGCAGCGGTCTGGCTTCCCCCCGGGGTGAGCGCGCCGGCGGGGTGGGAGGAGGCCAGTGGGCCCGTGGAGAGCGTGGTGAGCGCCTGGTTTCCCGCCCTTTCGGCGCCCTCCCAGCTGCTTTCCGCTTTGCCGGCTTTTTCGAGCGCTGTGGCGGTCATCCTGGTAGGGCCGGTGCCGGCCCGGGAGCTTACGGCCTCCCTGGAAGCCCTGGAAGCGGTGACGCCGGCCTTGCCCCTCCGGGCTGCCTGCCGCTTTGCCGATGGGCTGGTGAACCCCACCCGCCAAACCGTTGAGGGCTTCCACTGGAGCTTTCCGTTGCCCCCTCTCTGGGATCCCCGGAGCGAGCTGGCGCCGGTTTTGGCGTTTCTTCTGGAAAAGCGCTGGCAGAAGCTCGGATTTACCGGGCCGGTGCGGGTGGAGGGCAGTCCCTGCCCGCTTTTGGTGCTGGAACACCGGGGCCCCAACCCCCGGAAAATGCTGACGATGGCCCGGGAAAGCAGAGCAAAGCTTGCCGCTGCCGTAGGCGAGGGTGAGCTGGCGGACTTTTCCGCCATCCAGCGGCGGGAGGCCAGCCTGTGGGCGGTGGACCCCAAGAAGGTGGCGCTTTCCGGCGTAGAGCGGCTGGGGTGGGGGAAGGAGCTGGGGCCGCTCCTTTACCCGGTGGAGCCGGCGCCGGCGGCAACGGAGGCTTTGCTCAAAGAGGTCCTTCTCGCTTACGCCGGGCAAGCGGAGCTCTGGGAGAGGGAGCGCCGCACCTTGCCTCCCGAGGTACGAACGTTGAGCTCCGGCGTGGTGCTGGCCTTTCGGGAAACCGGAAGCGACGTGGGGATCATGGCCGTGGCCTTTTCCGGCGTGGAGGGGGCTTTGGCCCAAGCGCTGGCGCAGGAGGTGGGGCTGCGAGCGGCCAAAAAGGGGCTTCCCTCGCAGGTGACCGTGGCTCTGGGCATGGCCGCCGCGGCGGTGGTGGGCTCCCCCGAGGAGCTGGTGGAAGCCCTGGAAGAGGTGTCAACTCTGGTGGGGAGCGCTGCCAGGGAAACCAAGGCGGGCCCGGCCCTGCTGCGGGCCCGCAGCGCCCTGGGCCTGGCCCCCCAGGCCTTTGCCGAAAACCTGGGGGTTGTTCTGGAGCTGCCGGAGGGCAGCGATGAGCTGGCCGAAGCCGCGGAGAAGTTCCTTTCGGCTTTGCCTTCCGGCAAGGTGCTGCGGCTGCCGCAGCTGGCCCCCGGTCTTTCCTGGGAACCCCAGGAGGGTCCCGCCCAGGTGGTGGCGGTGGTGGAGCTTCCGGCCACCCTTCCGGGGGCGGTCGCCGCTGAGGTCTTGCGTCAGCGGCTCGTGGCCCAGGGGGTGGAGGCGGAGCTCCAGCATCCCGCCGGCAAGCTGGTGCTTTTGTTTGGGCAAAGCGGGCAGGCCACGGTGCAGCAGCAGGACGAGGCTTTGGGCGCCGCCTGGGCCAACGCCTGCCTCTTTTCCGCTGAGGACGTGGGCAAGGCGTGGGCCAGCCTTTCCCAGCGTCTGGTGGGCTCCGCCGCCCAGGCCACCGCCCGGAAGGCCCTTTCGGTGTTCTACCCGGCGCTGGGAAATGGCCACTGGGTGGCCCCGGAGGAAAAAGAGGTGCGGGAAGTGGTGGCCGGTTTGCCGGGCTTTAAGATACTGCCTCGCTTCGGCGTGGGTCGCGCCGCAAGCGAAGACAAGCGTCGTTGAGGAGGTGGGTGTGGTGAAGGTTTCCGAGCAGATGGACTTGCTGTTGAAGGGGTGCGTGGATGTGGTGCGCCCCGAGGACCTGGAAAAAAGGTTGGAACAGGCACAAAAGGAAGGGCGAGGGCTGGTGGTAAAGGTGGGGTTTGACCCTTCGGCGCCGGACTTGCATTTGGGGCACACGGTGGTGATCCGCAAAATGCGGCACTTCCAAATGCTGGGGCACACCGTGGTGTTCTTGATTGGAGATTTTACCGGCATGATTGGCGACCCCACCGGGAAAAAAGCCACCCGGCCTCAGCTCACCCGGGAACAGGTGCTGGCCAACGCCGAAACCTACAAGCGGCAGATCTTCAAGCTCCTGGACCCGGAAAAGACGGTGGTGGACTTCAACTCCCGGTGGCTGGGGGCGCTTACCTCGGAGGACTGGATCCGCCTCACCGCCAAGGTAACGGTGGCACAAATGCTGGAGCGGGACGATTTTGCCAAGAGGCTGGCAGCTGGCCAGCCCATTGCCCTCCACGAGCTTTTGTACCCGGTGGCGCAGGCCTACGACTCGGTGGCCTTGAAGGCTGACGTGGAGCTGGGCGGCACCGATCAGCTCTTCAATTTGCTGGTGGGGCGGGACCTCATGGAAAAGATGGGCCTGCCGCCGCAAATCGTCATGACCCTGCCGCTGTTGCCGGGGCTGGATGGGGTGGAGAAGATGTCCAAGTCCCTGGGCAACTACGTGGCAGTGGAGGATCCCCCCGAGGAGATGTTTGGCAAGCTCATGTCCATTTCCGACGAGCTCATGTGGCTTTACTGGGAGCTTTTGACCGACACTCCGGCCTCGGAGCTGGCCGCCCTCAAGAAGCGGGTGGAGCAGGGGCAGGAGCACCCCATGGAGGTGAAGTTCCGGCTGGCCCACACCATTACCCGCGACTTCCACGGTGAGGACGCCGCAAGGGAAGCGGAGGCGCACTTCCGCAAGGTGCACCAGCGGCGGGAGGTTCCCGAGGAGGTGCAGGAAATCACCCTCCCCGCCGGGGAGCCCCAGCTCCTGGCCAAGCTGCTGGTGGCCAGCGGGCTTGCCCCCTCCAACGCCGAAGCCCGCAGGCTCATGAGCCAGGGGGGAGTAAAGGTAGAGGGGACGGTGGTTTCCGACCCGTTTACGACCGTCCCCTGTACGGCAGGATCGGCACTTTTGGTGCAGGTGGGCAAGCGCCGTTTTGCCCGTTTGCGCTTTGACCCCCGTTCGTAGCCCGGCGACCCAAGAGGTGCAGCCCGGCGGTGGCAAGCCACGCCAGGCCGGCGATGGTGTGCAGCCAGCGGAAGCTCTGGCGGAGCGCCTCCTCCACGCTCACCTGCAACCCGTAGCCCGAGGCCACCATCACCAGGGCCAAAAGCAAAAGGGCCACCCCGGAAAGCCGGCGCGGCCGGCGGGCCCGGAGGAAGGGGCTGGCGTGCCGGGCCCACAGCAAGCCCAGGAAGAAAACCAGGATCGGCGCGGCAAGCACGTGGGCGTGCTGCCAAAAGGGAAAAGAGGGGGCCACCGCCGCAAAAGCATCCTCGGGTGGCGGCGAAAGCCGCAGGACAAGCAGGGCCACGCCGGTGACACCCACGAGCAGCTGGGCCAGCCAAAAGGCCACCAGCTCAGCAAGGCTCAGCCCCGAGCGCCGCACCCCGTTCATGGCGAAAGCACCTGGTGCAAAGCCAAAACCCGCCGCACTGCAGTAGCGGTAGCCTGGGCGGTGAGGGTGGCACCCGCCACCGGGCGGAGGTTCTCACCCAGACGCGGCGGCTTTTCCGGGGAGGTCCCGGCAAACTGCCGGTACCAGCTCTCCCGGGGCAGGTAGTCCGGGGGCTCGGCAAAGGCCAACACCTCCACCCGCAGCACCTGCCCCTGGGGGTTGAGGATCACCAGAAGGGTTTCCGGCAGGGTGCGCACCCGGTGGGTGTCCAGGTAGGCAAAGGCGAGAAGCTGGCCCTCCCGCTGCACCCGGTACTGGAAAACCAAGCCCGGCACCTCCCCCACCCCCTGGGCGGCGAGGGTGGCCTTTTGCTGGGGGGTGAGGTAGTGGGCTTCTTTGGTGACCTGCGTCCCGGGGAAGGCCAGAGCAATCGCCTCTTCCGGGGTTTTCAGCACCCGCGCGGAAAGGACCGCGGCGCAAAGCCCGGGGAGGAGCAAGGCTCCCCCCCGGCGCAGCAACGTGCCGTTAAAACACATAGCCCAAAGCCAGGTTCCACTGGTTGATGCCGCTTTTCGCGCGGTTTTGGACGTTTTGGGCGTCCAGCTTGAAGATGATTTGCGGAAGGGGCTGGAAAGCCACACCCAGGGTGAGGATCTTCTGGTCGTTGGCGGGGTTGGCGGCAAAGCCTGCGGGCATGGTCTTCTGGGTGTTGATCTTCTCGTAGCGGATGAACGGTGCCAGCACCCGGCGCTCGGCGGGGAGGAGGTCGTAGGCCACCTCCAGGTAGCCCCCTTGCAGCTTTTCAGCCACCGCGGCGCTTCCCGAAAGCCCCAGGGTGCGGTTGAGGGCAGCAGCCTCGCCCACCGTGGCTTGGGCCCAAAGCCCCCGGAGCGTGAGCCCGCGCAGTTTGTACTCGGCGTGGGCCTCAAAGATGCGGGTGGGCACCGAGAGCTCGCGGCCATCGCTGGTGGAAAGCCCCTGGCCCGCTTCGCCCAGGTAAACGCCGATGCCGGCCAAAAGCCCTGGGGTTTGGGTCCAGTCCACCCTCCCCGCCCAGGCGAAGCTTTCGGCTTTGGCTAGAGCTCCCGACTGTCGGCCAGAGCGAAAGCCGGAGGCCGAAAACTTGCTGGCATCCAAGCCGGTGAGGACGTAGGTGCGGTAGGAGAAGGGTCCCACATCCCCGTAGGCGCCAAAGCCCAGCTCCATCCAGGTGGCGGGCAGGATGCGGGTTTCGGTTTCCGCCCGGCGGGCAGGGAAGAAGGTGGTGGGCTCGTGCACTTCGTTCACCAGGCCCAGGGGAACCAGGATGAGGCCGGCCCGCAGGTTGGCCGCTGGGGAGGCGAGCCAATCCAGGTACGCAAACTCCAGCTCCACGGCGCCCCCTTTTTCGGTGTGGGCGTGCTCCACCTCCAGCTCGGAGTTGAAGATCCAGCGGTCGTCGAACTTGTAGCCGGTGTAAAGCACCGCCCGGTAAGCATCGGCAACGTCGACCTTGCCCGAAGGGCGACCGTCATCGCGGGTGGTGGCAAAGTTTTGGTAAAGGAGCTCCCCGTAACCCGCCAAAGAAACCCCGGGCTTGGCGGCGTACACCCTGGAGGCCGCCGGGCCTAACCCCAAGGCCCGGGGGGCGGCCATGGCCTCCCCCAGCTCGCCCAAGCGCAGGCGCTCCAGCTCCTCGGCGAGCACCGCCAGCTTGCGCTCCAGCTCCGAAAGGCGCGCGTTGTCCTTGGCACCCTGGGCGGCGGCCACCTGCTGCCGGAGAGCCGCCACCTCGGCTTCCAGCGCCTTGACCCTTTCCTCCAGGGTCTGCCCCCAGGCGGAAAGCGTGACACCGAACGCACAGAACACAAACGCAACCAGCCATCGCTTCATGGTTTTTCCTCCTTTTGGCCTTGGTGCGGCCAAACGATCTCCTCCACCTGCACGTTGTTTGCTTTGGGGATGAGCCTTCCCCGGTGGGGGGTGGTGAGCAAGCGCAAACCCTTTCCCTCCCGCACCAGGAAAACCGCCGCCACCTCCCGGTGGTTCGCTAAAAACCGGAAAGCATTTTCCGGCCCTAAGACGAAAAGCGCGGTGGACAGGCAGTCGGCGGTGATCCCCTGCGGCGCCCACACCGCCACCGAGCCAAAATCCCGGGCGGGCTGCCCGCTCCGGGGGTCCAGAAGATGGCCCAGGGGCTTGGCGTCCACCCAGCGGGCACGCTCGCTGTTCCCCGAGGTGGCCACCGAGCCGGGGGGGAGGATCCAGGTGGCCACCACCTCCCCGCGGTGGTCGGGGTGCACCAGATCCACGGCCAGGGCTTCCTTTCCCCAAAAGCTCACCTGGCCCCCCAGGTTGAGCTCCACCGCTTGCACCTTGCCGCCCACCGCGGCAAGCGCCGCGTCCAGCGCGGCCCCTTTGCCAAAGCCACCCTCCTCCAAAACCACATCCGGCGCGGTTTTCAAAAGGCGGCAGCTTTCCAAGCGCAGTTTCTCGTAACCCACGGCCCTCTGGGCTTGCGCCAGCTCCTGAGGGCTTGGCCAGCGGCCCGGGCCCCGGAGGTCATAGGCGCGGATCAAAGCTCCCACCGTGGGATCAAAGGCCCCGCCGGTTGCCTGGGCCCAGCGCAGGGCCGTGGAAAGCTCGTGGCAGAGCTCGGAGGAAAGCGGCACCGCTTGCCCCGCCGGTGCCCGGTTGAGGGCGGAAAACTCGCTGTCCTGCCGCCAGGTGGAAAGCCGCCTCTCGGTTTCCTCCACCGCGCCAATGGCTTTTTCGGCCAAAAGGCAGGGGTCTTCCGGGGGGTTGGCCCAAACCCTTACCGAAAGCGTGGTCCCCATGAGAACCACCTGACGCCAGCAGGTGCTCGCCTCCAGGGGGAGGGCGGCAAGAGAGCAAGCTAAAAGTGAACACAATCTCTTATTTGTGGCAGAGGCGGGGCGGGGAAGGAGAGCGTGTATCACCGCCGTCTCCTTACTGGGAACTACCCGCTGCCAAAAGGCAGGTGTTGGTGCAGAGGTCGCAGCGGGCTTCGGGGGGACAGCTGGCGGTGGTTTCCTTAAAAACCGCCAGCGCTTCCCGCGCCGCCGGGTGATCGGAGCGCAAGAAGCGAATGAGGCGGATGAGCGCTGCCCCCGTTTCCTCCGACAGCAGGTGCTCCACCTTGCAGGCGTCCAGCGCTGCCGCTTGCGGCCGAACCCCCAGGATTTCCTCCAGGAACACCCGCACCACCTCCCGCTTGGAGGCCACCCGGGCCACCACATCGGCTCCCGCCCGGGTGAGGTGCAGGCGCTGGCGGGCGTCCACCTCCACCAGCCCGTGCTCCTGCAGGCTGCGCAGCTGCAGGGAAGCGGCCGCCCGGGAAATACCCAGCTCCCGGGCCACGTCTACCGCCCGGGGGTCGGTGCCCTTACGGTTGAAGGCGGCAATGGCCAGGAGGTAGTGGGCCGCCGAGTGGGTGATCTCGTTGGCCTCAAAAGCCCGCCAGGTGGTGGCAAAGCTCTCCATACGCAGGGCAGTCTATAGCATCCCAAAAGCGATGTCAAGCATGCTTAACAATCACCACTCGGCCACTGGCCGCACGTAAATGCCGCCGGCAATGTCGTCCTCTAAGGCCAAAAGCGTGCGGTCCACCTCCACCACCACCGAGGGCTGCTTTTGCTTCAGGTGCACCACCGCCCCTGGGGTGAGGCCGAGGTCCGCCAGCTGCTCCAGGCGGTCCCGGTGCTTGGGGGCCAAGAGCACCACCTTGGCCTGCTGTCCCGGCTTGAGCTGGGTGAGAGGCACCAAAAGCGGCGCCTGCGGACGGCTTAGGGCCTGGCAGCACTGGCCGGGGGGGATGGGGCGGCCGTGGGGGCAAACCGGAGGGTGGCCCAGGAAGGTGCACACCGCTTCCGCGGCTTCCGAAGAGAGCAGGTGCTCCAGCCGGCAGGCTTCCGCTTCGCTGTCCTTCATGGGCAAGCGCAAAACCTCGTAAAAGAGCACCTCGGCCAGGCGGTGGTTGCGCACCACCTCCCGCGCCCGGGCGTCCCCTTCGGGGGTCAACCGCAAGAGGTCCCCGTCCAGCGCCACCAGCCCCTCTTCGATGAGCTCCTGCACCACACCCCCCCAACCTTCGGAGGGGCCGGCATGGATGCGCCGGGCCAGGGCGGAAATGGTGAGGGGGGTTTGGGCTTCCTGGGCGGTCCACAGCTCCTCCAGCACTTCCTCCCGGGCCCAGGTGGGGGGCTTGACCAAAAGCACGTCTTCGCTCATCACGCGACCCTTTTCTTGAACAGCTTGGCGACCCGCGTCAGCCACGGCGAGGTCAGCACGAAGCGGTAGTGGCAGTTGGGACAGCAGAGGGTTTGGCAGTTCTTAGCAAGCGGGCATCCCGCGGGGCAGCTGGCCTGCCCGGGAAAGGAAAAACCGCACAACGGACAGCGCACCCACTCCCGGCTCACAGGGAGACCCCCAGGGCGCGCAGCACAAAGTTCAAAACCCCGCCCACCAGAAAGGCAAAGGGCACGATAAAGGCCACCATGGCCAGGGCGGTCTTCAAGCCCCGCTCCTTGATCATCATGAAGAAGTTGGCGATGCAGGGCACGAAAAGGGTAATGACCACCAGGGCTACCACCGCCTGCACGCCGTCCAGCTTGCCGGCATCCCGCAGGGCGTACAGGCCCGCGGCCCCGTAGTCACGACGCAAGAACCCCACCAAAAACGAGCTGGCGGCCTCGGGCGGCAAACCCAAAAGCCCGGACACCACCGGCTTGGCCAGGCCCTCAAAGACCCGCAAAAGGCCAGTGGCGTCCAAAGAAAAGAGCACCAGGGTGCCGAGGATGAAGAGCGGCACGGCCTCTTTGAGGTACCACTCGGTGCGAGCGGCGGTTTTGATGAAGATGTTGCCCAACTGGGGGACGCGCAGGGGAGGGATTTCCAGCAGGAAATCCGAGGAGCGGCCCGGCAGCAGGCGAGCGGCGGCCCACCCCACACCAAAGAGGGTGGCCGCCACCACCCCACCCCACAGGAAGGTGCCCAGGAAGGACATGCTGGAAAGCATGGCCAGGATCACCCCCAGCTGCGCCGAGCAAGGGACACCTAAGGCCAAAAGCAAGGTCACCAGCACCCGCTCCTTTTTGGAGGGCAAGATGCGGGTGGTCAAGGTGGCCATGGTGTCGCAGCCCAAACCCAGAACCATGGGCAGCACCGCCTTGCCGTTGAGCCCCATGGCCCGGAACACGCGGTTCAACATCACCGCCAGGCGCGGCAGGTAGCCCGAGTCCTCCAAGATGCCAAAGAAGATGAAAAACGTCCCCACCACCGGTAGCACAATGGCCAGCGAGTAGGTGAGGGCCATGGTGATCACGCCGTAAGGCCCCACCAGCAGTTCGGTGATGAGCCCCGGCCCTAAAAGCGTCTGGAAAAACCGTTGGGCGGCCGGGTTAATGATCTTGCCAAAGAGGCCGTCTTCAATGAGGTCCACCAGGGTACCGGCGCCAAAAACGCCCACAAACAGGTAGGCCGCCAGCAATACCCCAGCCAAGAAAAAAGCACCCCAAACCGGGTGCATGGTGAGGGCCCCCAGGGTTTCCCGGAAGGAGCCGTAGGCCGCCCGGTCGGCGCGGAAGGTTTCCTTGAGGAGCTCTTCCACCGCCCGAAAGCGCGAGCGGGAGAGAACGCCAGCCACCCGCCGCCCCAGCTGCCGCTCCACCTGGGCACGGATGAGACCCACCTCGGCCAGCACCTCCTCCCCCACCTGGGGCGTAAGCCAGGGGAGCAGGGAGTCGTCGCCCGCCAGCAGCATCAGGGCAATCCCCCGCCGGGCAGGTCCCAACGCCTCAGGGAGGAGCGCTTCTACCTTCTGGCAGGCGTCCTCAATGGCCCGGGGGTAGGAAGCGGAGAGGCGCGCCACCGAAGCTTCCGGCAGGCGCTTGGGGATTTGCTCCAGCCCGGAGCCGCGAATGGCGGTGGTGGAGAGCACCGGGATGCCCAGGCGGGCCTCCAGCTTCCCGCGGTCCACCCGCACCCCTAAGTCTTGCGCTTCGTCCTGCAGGTTTAAAAGCAGGATTTGCCTGCGCCCCAGCTCCGCCAGCTGCAGGGTCAAGTAAAGGGTGCGGCGAAGGTTCTTGGTATCCCCCACTTGGATCACCAGCGCATCGGGTTCCCGCAGGAGGATGTCGCGGGTGACCTGCTCGTCCTCCGATTGGGGGATGAGGGAGTTGGTGCCCGGGGTGTCCACCAGCTCCGGGGCACCGGGGATGGCGGTGGCCCGGGCGCGGGCAATTTCCACGGTGGTCCCGGGGTAGTTGGCCACGGTCACGTAGGTTTTGGAAAGAGCGCCGAAGATGACGCTCTTGCCCACGTTGGGATTGCCCACCAAAAGCAATCGTGGTGCCGAAGTAGTCTGAGCGGCAGTATGCGCCATAACCCCCCAAGGAGCGGAAGCCTAGCGGCTTCCCGCGCCTCTGTCAAGCATGCTTAACGTTATTGTGAAGCGCGGTATTTCCTTTGGGGGCTATTCGGCTTTGCGGCAATCGGCACAAACCCCGTGGATTTGCAGGGCAAAGTAGCTCGGCCGAAAGCCGTGTTCCTGGCAAACCTGGCGCTGCCGGGCCTCCAGCTCGGGATCGAAGAACTCGATGATCTTGCCGCACTGCACGCACACCATGTGGTCGTGCCGCTGCCCGGGTGTGACCTTCTCGTACACGTAGTGCTCACGACCCAAGCGGGACTTGCGGGCCAGACCGCACTGCACCAGGAGCTCAAGGGTGCGGTAAACGGTGGCGCGGGACGCCTTCTTGCCGCGCTGGCGCACCTGAAAGAGCAGGGTGTCGGCATCCAGGTGGCCGTCGGAGGTGAGCAGCTCCTCCAGGAGCATGAGCCTCTCTTTGGTCACCTTGAAGTTGTTGTCCCGCAGAAACTGCACAAAAAGCTTTTGGGCGCGCTTGATATCCATGACCTCGGCCTCCGTAGCGAGTCTCAAATTCACTAAAGCAAGCCTAGACCTTCTGCTTGGGCGTGTCAAGGGGCAAGCCGTTGGCCATATGCACCATGCCTTCCACCACACCCCCCTCTTCCACCACCAGGGCCGGCGTCCAAATTTCCGCCAGGACCTTGCCGCCCGGATGCACCACCAGCTTTTCCTTCACCTTCACCTTGCCCTTCACGGTCCCGGCCACCGCCAGGCGCCCCACCTCCACCTCGCCCTCCACCAGCCCTCCTTCGCCCACCAAGAGCTCGGCGGCACTGCGCACGCTGCCAATGACGTGGCCGTGCACCCGCAGGAGGTCGGCAAAGTCCACCTCCCCGCGGATGGTGCAACCCTGGTCCAAAAACCCGTTAAGGGTGGCCGGTCGTTTCATGAATCCTCCCCGGCAAGCTTGCGGTACAGGCGGATGAGCTCGGCCTCGCTGGCAAAGGCAATGCGGATCTCACCCCCCCGCCGGCGCCGATGAATGGCCACTTTGGTCCCCAAACTCATGGCCAGACGGTCCTCCGCCGCCAGCGTCTCAGGGTCCTTGCTGGGCTTGGCCTTGCGGGCCGGGGGGCGGAGTCGGCGTTCCAGCTCCCGCACCGACCAGCCCTCAGCCACACAGCGCTGGGCCAGCTCCTCCTGCTTTTGGGGGTCGGAAAGCCCGGCCAGGGTGCGGGCATGGCCAGCGGAGAGCTTTCCCTCATCCACCAGCGCTTGCACCGAAAGGGGAAGGCTCAACAGGCGCAGGGCGTTGGCCACCGTGGAGCGGTCCTTGCCCACCCGCTCGGCAATTTCCTCCTGGGAGAGGCCCAGCTCGGTGCGCAGCTGGAGGTAAGCCCGGGCCTCCTCGATGGGGGTGAGGTCTTCCCGCTGGAGGTTTTCGATAAGCGCCAGGGCCAACCTTTCGCCGTCGGTGTCCGCCTGGTGCACCACCGCCGGCACCTTGGCAAGCCCCGCCAGCTGCGCCGCCCGCCAGCGGCGCTCCCCGGCAATGAGCACGTACCCCCCCTCCGCCGGCGCCACCACCACCGGCTGCAGGAAGCCGTGGGTCTTTAGGGACGCGGCCAGCTCCTGGAGGCTTTCCTGGGAAAACTGCCGGCGGGGCTGAAGGGGGTTGGGGCGGATGGCGCTGACGGGTATTTCCAAAACCCCCCGCCCGCTGCCCCCGCCTTCGGGGAGCAGCGCTGAAAGCCCCTTACCCAGCGCGGCGCGTTTCATGGGCAAGCCTCCGCTCCAAGAGCTCGCGGGCCAGGCTCAGGTACGCCTGGGCGCCGCGGCTCTTGATGTCGTACTCCAGGATCGTGCGGCCAAAGGAGGGGGCCTCGGCCAACCGCACATTGCGCGGAACCACCGTGGAAAACACGTCGTCGGCAAAGAAGCGGCGAACCTCCTCCACCACCTGGTTGGCAAGGCTCAGGCGCTCGTCGTAAAGGGTGAGGACCACGCCCTCGATGGCCAGGTTGGGGTTCCAGGCCGCCCGCACCCTTTCCAGCGTGCGCATGAGCTCGCTCACGCCTTCCAAGGCAAAGTACTCGCACTGAATGGGGATAAGCACCGACTGGGCGGCAGCCAGGGCGTTCACGGTCAAAATCCCCAGGGAAGGGGGACAGTCAATGAGCACCCAGTGGTGGGGCGGCGGGGACGCCTTCAGGGCTTGGGCCAGACACAACGCCCGGTCCTCCTGGGCCAGAAGCTCCACCTCCGCCCCCACCAAATCGGGGCTGGCCGGCAAAAGATCCAGGCCCGGGAAGGAGGAGGGCACCACCGCATCCATGAGCGGCACCAGACCCTCCAGGACGTGATAGGAGGTGGGCGCGTCCTGCCGGCTCCAACCCAAACCGGAGGAGCAGTTGGATTGGGGGTCCAGGTCAATCACCAGCACCTTCTGCTCGAAGGTGGCCAGGGCCGCACCCAGGTTCATGACCGTGGTGGTCTTGCCCACACCACCCTTCTGGTTGGCCACCGCCACAACCCTCTGAAAGCCTTGATCTTCGCCTTGGTGTTTCACGTGAAACATCGCCCCCAAACCACCAACCACCCCCTTTCGGGGTTAGGCAACGGGCAGGTTACCACATCCTCCAGCCCTTCGGGGGGTGTCAGGCAAGCCCTGGGACCCGCCCACCACAAAAACCGCCCGCCGGGTTTCAGGAGTTCCTGCGCCTTCCTTTCCCAAACTTCCCGGGCTAAGGCCCGCACGCTCACGTTTTCCACGCCGGAAAAAGCCCCATCCTCCAACCGACCCCGCCGCACTTCCGCCGCCAACCCCAGCTCCCGCACCGCTTCCTTGAGGAAGGCCCAGCGGCGGCTGCGCGGCTCCAAAAGCACCCCCCGCACGTCCCGCCGGGCCAAAAGCAAGGGGATTGCCGGAAAACCCGCCCCGCTCCCCACGTCCAGAAGCACGCCAGGGACCAACCACGGGGCACCGCTCAACGACTCCAAAACGTGATCCCGCAGCAGGCTTTCCGGGCCCAGCTCGGCAGTCAAATCGCAGGCCTCACCCCAGCGCCCAAGCAATTCCAGGAAAAGCGCCAGCGAGGCCGCCAGCTCTTCAGAAACCCCGGCGGCGACCAAGCGATCGCGCCAGGCGCTCCCATTCACTTACGCCCCGCTTGTTTCCCGGCTCAAGAGCTTGTCGGTGAGCAGCTGTTGGCCGATGGTCAGCACGTTGTTCACCAGCCAGTACAGCACCAGCCCCGCAGGGAAGTTCATGAACATCAAACCAAACACGAAGGGCAGCAGCATGAACATGCGCCGCTGCGCCGGATCGCCCGTTTGCGGGGCCAGCCTCTGCTGGAGAACCATGGACGCCGTCATGAGGATGGGCGTGATGTACGTGGGGTCCTTGGCGGAAAGGTCGCGAATCCAAAAGATGAAAGGCTGGTGCCGCAGCTCAATGGCAAAGGCAAAAAGCGTGTACAGCGCCCAGAGGATGGGGATCTGCACCAAAAGCGGCAAGCAGCCACCCATGGGGTTGACGCCCTCCCGCCGGTACAGCTCCATAATTTCCTGGTTCATGCGCTGGCGAGCGGCCGGGTCCTTCTTTACCCTTTCCTGGTACCGCTCCTGAATGGCCTTGATCTTGGGCTGGAGCTTGGCCATCCCCCGCATGGCCACCGTGCTCTTGTGGGTGAGCGGGAACAGCAGCACCCGAATCAGGGCCGTGAGCACAATGATGCCCACACCCCAGTTGCCCGACCACCCGTAAATCCACCGCAAAACCTCCAGAAACAACAGCGAAAGAAAGCCAAAAAGCCCGAAGGAGAGAGTCTCCTCCAGGCCCCTGCCGAAGCTCTTCAAAAGCTTGTGCTCCTTGGGAGCAGCCACCAGCGTGCCGGCAAACTCCCCGGAGCTCACCACCACCGCTCGCCCCTCGGCGCCTTCGGCGCGACCCCCGGCAGCCTGCTCGGGCAGGAACGCCAAAAGGAAGTAGCGGTCCTCCGCGCCCACGAACGCCACGGCTCCAGTGGCCTCGACCTTTTCCGCCTTGCCCAGCGTCACCCGCTTGAGCTTCCCGCCGCTGGCCACCACGAAATCCGCGCGCCCCAAGCTGTCGGTCTTGCCGCCGCCCGCCCAGGTGGCCAAGGAGCCCACCACCACACCCACGTCCTTCCCGAAACCCAGAGCCTTCCCCTCCACCCGCAGCCGGTACGGGCCCTCCACCCACAGACGCTTTTCCACCAGGTGCCCCTGGCCATCCGCCCACCGCAAGCTCACCCTGTTGCCATCCCGCTCCACCCGGTAAAGCTCGCGGTTCCAGGGGCCGTCTGGTACCAGCGCCAGGGGCGGGATGCCGGCACCCACCAGCTCCTGGGGGTTGCCCTTCTCATCCCGGAAGCCACCCAGTTGCAGGGAAACCACAACCCCACCGCGGTTGCTCACCACCACCCGGAACTCCTCGTCCCCCAAAACCACCTGCTCTTCCCGCTCCCCCACCACGGCTTCCGCCGCTACCGGAAGAGCCGCGGCTTCTGCCGGCACCGTGCCCTCCGCCGCCGCCGTGGGTGTTGGGCCCGGTTGGCTCAGCTCCGGCGGGACCGGCGGCTTGGGGGGAAACAGGGAGTACCAGACCACCACTGCCACCACCGACAAAAGCACCGCTAAAAGCGCTCGACGCTCCATCCCTTACCCCCTCTTTTCCGGGCGGCCGGGCACCGGATCAAAGCCCCCCGGGTGCCACGGGTGGCACCGCCCCAACCGCCGCAAGCCCAACCCCAAGCCCCGCCAAAAACCCCACACTGCCATGGCCTCCGCCATGTACTCCGAACAGGTAGGGGTGAAACGACAGGCGGGCGGCAGGAGCGGCGAAACCCACCGCTTGTACCAGCGCAGCGCCCCAATGCCTAGGCGCGCGGCCCAACCCGGGCGATCCCCTTCTCCAGGCACCGTACGAACTCCGCCACCACCTCTGGCCAGGGCGCCTCCGCCAGCTCCTTTTTCACGTTCACCACCACGTCCAGCGGCAGATCTCCCACCAGCCCCTCGCCCCATTTGGCCACTGCCCGCACCCGGCGCCGGCAGCGGTTGCGAACCACCGCTCCCCCCACCCGCCGGGTGGCGGTGATCCCCAGCCGGGGTCCGGTTTCGCCTTCGCGCCAGCGCACGAACACCACCATCAGCCGTCCGTGAACCTTAACGCCCTCGCGATAGGCTTGGGTGAAATCCCGCCGCCGCTTGATTCCGCGAAATGCCAAAGCCTACGGCGTCAACCGCGCCCGCCCCTTGCGCCTGCGGGCCGCCAAAACCCGCCGCCCCGCCTTGGTGCGCATGCGCGCCCGGAATCCGTGGGTCTTTTTCCGCCGCCGGTTGTTCGGCTGAAACGTCCTCTTCATGGCACACCTCACGCTGGGCTTTTCGCCCTGAGCTTGCGAAGTCTACACGCCCCTTCCAGGCTGGTCAACTGCTGTGTTAGACTACGTGACCCGGTATTTTTTGGGATGGAACACACCATGTCCGACACCAACGCCCTCTGGCAAGCTGCCCTCTCCTACCTCAAGGACAAGGTTCCACCCGAAGAGCTGGAGTCCTGGTTCCTCCCCCTCACGCCTCTCCAGAGCAACGGCCACGAACTCCGTCTGCAAGCCCCTTCTTCCGTGTACACCCGCTACCTGTCGGAGCAGTACCTTCCCCTCCTGGAAGACGCTGTGGCCATGGCTTGCGGAAACCCCCTGCGGGTGGTTATCTCCGCTTCCCCCACCAAGGAAGCTGAAACCCTCCCGGCTTTTACCTTCAACCCCCGGTACACCTTCGACACCTTTGTGGAGGGGCCCTCCAACGCCTTTGCCCGCGCCGCCGCTGTGGCCGTGGCCACCAACCCCGGCAGCGGCTACAACCCGCTCTTCATTTACGCCGGCTCGGGCCTGGGCAAAACCCACCTCCTTCACGCCATCGGCAACCACCTCCGGCAAAACCGCCCCACCCTGCGGGTTTCCTACGTTCCCACGGAAAAGTTCGTCAACGACCTCATCCACTCCATCCGCCTGCAAAAGATGAACGACTTCCGCCAAACCTACCGGCAGGTGGACGTGCTGCTCCTGGACGACTGCCACATCCTGGCGGGAAAGGAGCGCTGCCAGGAGGAGTTCTTCCACACCTTCAACACCCTCCACGAAGCGCAAAAGCAAATCGTGCTCACCTCCGATACCCCACCCCACAACATCTCCGGCCTGGAGGAGCGGCTGCGCACCCGCTTTGCCTGGGGTCTGGTTGCCGACATCCAGCCCCCTGACCTGGAAACCCGTATCGCCATCATCCGCGGCAAAGCCCACGTGGAAGGCTACGACCTCCCCAACGACGTGGTTTCCTTCATTGCCGCCCGCAGCCGCGACAACATCCGCGAGCTGGAGGGCTACCTCCACCGCCTCTTCGTGTTCATGACCCTCACCAACCGCCCCCCCACTTTGGAAACGGTGCGGGAAGCCCTTTACCCCGTCCTCCCCAGCGAGCGCACCTCCACCCCCCAGGAGATCATCCGCTTTGTGGCCCACCATTACGGCATTAAGGTGGCCGACCTCAAAGGCCGGGACAACCGGCGCAGCGTGGCGTTCCCCCGGCAGGTGGCGATGTACCTGCTCCGCGAGGTCCTCAACCTCTCCTACCCGGAAATTGGCCGCCTCTTCGGCAAGCACCACAGCACCGTGCTCTACTCCGTGGAGCAAATTGCCGCCCAACGCCGGAAAAACCCCAACCTGGACGCCACCCTCGCTTCCTTTGTGGAACAGTTTCGCAGCTAGAGCCTTTTCACGTTTCCCTTTTCCCCCAGCCCCCTTTTTTCCTCCACACCCTTTTTCACAGCCCAGCTCCCCGCTAACCCCATCCCGCTCCTGTCCTTTTGCTTTGCGGTACTTTTTTCCGCACCCTCGACGGCTTCTACGAAAACGTGTAAGCTTCCCCTTGGATCGTAGCCGTAGGAGGGCGAACGATGGATGTAACCCTCAACCGCGCGCAGCTTGCCCAGGAGCTCCAGCTCCTGCAGGGCGTCTTAGAACGGCGCACCACCATTCCCATCCTCACCCACGTTTTGCTCACCGCCACCGGGGATCGCCTGGAGGTGGTGGCCACCGACCTGGACCTCACGGTGTTCACCGCCACCCCGGCCAGCGTTCGCCAGGAGGGACGGGTCACCGTGCATGGCCGGGTGTTTTTTGACCTTTTGCGGCAGCTGCCCTCGGATACCCTCCAGCTCACCGTCCAGGAAACTCGCCTCTTGCTGCAAAGCGGCAGCTTCCGTTCGGAGCTGGCCATCCTGGACCCCTCCCAGTACCCCACCCTCCCGGAGCTGCCCCAGGGCCAAGGCTACGCCCTGCCGCTGTCGCTCCTTCACGCCCTCATTGACCGTGCGGCTTTTGCGGTTTCCGCCGAGGAAGGTCACTTCCAGTACAACGCTGCCCTCCTCAACTTGGCCCCTGATGCTGTGGAAATGGTGGGCACCGACGGCCACCGCTTGGCCTTCGTGCGCTTCGCCCACGCCGGCGGCACACCGCCCTTTACCCGCCAGTTGCTGCCCCGCAAGCTCCTGCAGCAGCTGCGCCGCCTGGAAGATGGGCCGGAAAGCCCGGTGTACCTCTCCCTGGGAGAGCGGCACCTGGCCTTCCGCCTGGGTGACCGGGTGCTCATGTCCCGCCTTTTGGAGTCCCGCTTTCCCCAGTACGAAAAGGTGCTCATCCGCACCCACCCCCTCCGCGCCCGCCTTTCCCGCGCGGATTTCATTGCTTCCCTACGGCGGGTGGCGCTTTTGAGCTCCGATCGCAACCACGGGGTGTACCTGGACTTTCAACGGGACGCCCTCACCGTGGCTTCCGCCGGCTTTGAGCTTGGCCAGGCGGCGGAGGAGCTGGCCTGCCAGTACGAAGGCGAGCCCTTGAAGGTCTTCGTGAACGCGTCCTACCTTTTGGATTTTCTGTCCTCCTGCGAGGAGCAGCAGGTGGAAATGCAGCTGGCCCGCGCCGATGCCCCCATCGTCCTGAGCCCGGTGGCGGAGGACGGTAGCCCGGCGGAGTGCCTTTACGTCCTCATGCCCATCAAGTTTGCCGGCGCTTGATTCTCGCCTCCCTCTGGTGTCGAAACTTCCGCAGCTTCCCCGAGCTCTCCTGGGCCCCTCCCCAGGGTTTGGTGGTGCTGGCCGGCCCCAACGGAGCGGGCAAAACCAACCTTCTGGAAGCGGTGGCGGTGCTGGGCAACCTCACCTCCTTTCGCCCCGGCTCCCCCACCAGCTGGGTGCGCCACGGTGAGGCGGGCTTTACCCTCAAAGGGCAGCTCCAGGAAGGCGAAACCTCACTGGTGCTGGAGCAGCATGCCCGCCTGGGGCGTACCCTGCACCGCACCCTGCTGCGCGGGGGCCGCCAGGTGCGGCCGGCGGAGTACCTTTCGCTCTTTCCCGTGGCCACCCTTTCTGCCAGCGACACCGAGTTAATTTTTTCCGGGCCCGAGCACCGCCGGCGTCTGCTGGACCGCCTGGCCTTCCAGCTCAAGCCCCAGGTGCTGGACCTGCTCTTGCGTTACCGCCGGGCCCTGCGCCAGCGCAACGCCGCCTTGGCCCAGCATCAGCTGGCAAGCCTCGACGCCTTCGACCGGGAGCTGGCCCGCCTGGGAGCGCAACTCGTCGAGCTTCGGGTGGCCACCCTGCAGCTTCTGGCGCAGGCTCTGGAGGAGGAGCTTTCCCAGCTGGGATGGCTTGGTGGCAAGCCCGTTTTGCGCTATCATGCGCCTGAAGGCCCGGCGGCCCACGCCGGAGGCGGCGAGCAGTTCCTGCTTTTGCAACTGCGCCGCTTTCGCGGCCAGGAGCTGGCTCGGGGCCATACGCTGGTGGGTCCGCACCGCCACGACGTTTGCATCACCATTTCGGGACGGCCAGCCCGGGAGGTCTTATCGGCGGGCCAAGCCAAGCTCTTGGCCACGAGCCTGCGGTTGGCTTCGGTGGCGGTCACCGCCAGGAAGAGAAAGGTGGCACCCCTGGTGATTTTTGATGACGTGGACGCCGAGCTGGACCGGGAGGCCTTAAGCCGGCTGCTCTTGCGGCTTCCGGCGCTGAGCCCCCAGGTGGTGGTGTCCACCGCCCACCCCGAGGTGGTGCTCCCTTCCTGTCCCGAGGCCGCGGTGGTCCCCATGCGGGGAGGCACCTTGGCGGTTGACGAAAGGAGCCGTTGGTGAGCAACAACAGCTACACCGCTGAGAGCATCAAGGTCTTGCGCGGGCCCGAGGCCGTGCGCAAGCGACCGGGCATGTACATTGGCGATACCGATGACCTCTCCGGCCTCCACCACATGGTTTGGGAAGTGGTGGACAACGCCGTGGACGAGGCGCAAGCTGGCTTTGCCACCCGCATCGTGGTGCGCCTGCACACCGACAACTCGGTCACGGTGGAGGACAACGGTCGCGGCATTCCCGTGGACATCCACAAGGAAACCGGCCGGCCGGCCGCCGAGGTGATCATGTGCGAGCTGCACTCCGGCGGCAAGTTCGACAACAAGTCCTACAGGGTTTCCGGTGGCCTGCACGGGGTGGGTGTTTCGGTGGTGAACTTCCTCTCCGAGTGGCTGCGGCTGGAAATTCGCCGGGACGGGGCGGTTTGGGAGCAGGAGTACCGCCGGGGCGTGCCGGTGACCCCCCTGCAAAAGGTGGGCAAGTCGGCCAAAACCGGCACCACCGTTTCCTTCAAGCCGGACCCGGAGATCTTTTCCATCACCGAGTTTCATGCGGACCTCATGGTGCAGCGCCTGCGGGAGCTGGCCTTCCTCAACCCCGGTCTCGCCATCGTTTTCGTAGACGAGCGCACCGGCGCCGAGCACACCTTCCAGTTCAAAGGGGGGCTTTCGGCGTTCGTGGAGTTCTTAAACCGCGCCAAAAACGTCCTTCACCCCAAGCCCATCCTGCTTTCCGACGTCAACGCCGAAGGGGAAGAGGTGGCCATTGCCCTGCAGTGGCACGATGGCTATACCGAAAACGTGCTGGCCTTCACCAACACCGTGTACAACAGCGATGGGGGCGCCCACCTTTCGGGTTTCCGCGCCGCCTTAACCCGCACCATCAACGCCTACGCCCAGGCTAACAACCTCCTCAAGGGGCTCCCGGAGGGCTTGACCGGCGATGACGTGCGGGAGGGGCTCACCGCAGTGATCTCGGTGAAGATCAAGGACCCCAAGTTTTCATCGCAAACCAAGGACAAGCTGGTTTCTTCCCACGTCAAAGGGTGGGTGGAGTCGGTGGTGAACGCCCGGCTGGGTGAGTACTTCGAGGAAAACCCCAGCGTGGCCCGCCGCATTGTGGCCAAGTGCGTGGATGCCGCCCGCGCCCGGGAAGCGGCCAGGAAAGCCCGGGAGCTCACCCGTCGCAAAACCGCGCTGGAAAACAGCTCCCTTCCCGGCAAGCTGGCCGACTGCCAGGAAAAAGACCCGGCCCACGCCGAGCTTTTCCTGGTGGAGGGCGACTCCGCCGGTGGCTCCGCCAAGCAAGGCCGGGACCGGCGCTTCCAGGCCATCCTGCCGCTGCGGGGCAAGATCCTCAACGTGGAAAAGGCCCGCTTCGACAAGATGCTGGCCAACGAGGAAATCCGCACCATCATCCAGTGCCTGGGCACCGGCATTGGCAAGGAGGACTTTGACCTTGCCAAGCTGCGCTACCACAAGATCATCATCATGACCGATGCCGATGTGGACGGCGCCCACATCCGCACCCTCCTTTTGACCTTCTTTTTCCGCCATTTCCGGCCGCTCATTGAACGGGGCTTCCTCTACATTGCCCAGCCCCCGCTTTACAAGGTTTCGGTGAAAAAGGAGGAACGCTACCTCAAGGACGACGCCGAGCTTTCGGCCTTTCTCCTGGAGCGCCTTTCCACCTCCGCTCGCCTCACCTTGGCCAGCACCGGGCAGGTGCTGGAGGGGAAGGCGCTCAAGGACACCATCCGCAAGCTGGAGGCCTACCTGCAAAACCTGGAGCGCCTGGAAACCCGCGGCTTCCCCCGGGACCTGGTGCTGCTGTTCCTGCGCTTGGGCCTCCGCCACCGCCAGCAGCTGGCCGAGCAAGCAACCCTGGCCAGGCTGCAGGAGGAGCTGGCCGCCCTGGGGTTTGACGAGGTGGAGGTGGAGGAGGACGAGGAGCACCAGGTGCCGCTGCTGCGGGTGATGGTGCGGAAAAACGGCCTTACCCGTCAGGTGGAGCTGGGCTTTCCTTTGCTCCGCACCTACGAGTACGGCCAGCTGGCCAACCTCTTCCAGGAGCTTGCCGCTTTTGACTTGCCGCCCTTTTACCTGGAGCTGGACGGCCATAAGGAAACCCTGGAGTCGGTGGCCTCGCTGGTGGAGCGGGTGTACCAAGCCGCCCGGCAGGGGGTGACCATTCAGCGCTACAAGGGCTTGGGCGAGATGAACCCCGAGCAGCTGTGGGCCACCACCATGAACCCGGAAACCCGCAGGCTGCTGCAGGTGCGGGTGGAGGATGCGGCGGAAGCCGAGGAGCTGTTTACCGTGCTCATGGGGGACGCGGTGGAGCCCCGGCGGGACTTCATCGCCGCCAACGCCCTGGACGTGGTGAACCTGGATGTGTAAGCGAGGACCTAGGCCTTTATGAGCGACTCCCTCTTTTTCCGGGAAGAAAAGATCCCGGTGTCCATCGAGCAGGAGCTCAAGCGCTCCTATTTGGATTACGCCATGAGCGTGATCGTGGGGCGGGCCCTCCCCGACGTGCGGGACGGCTTGAAGCCCGTGCACCGCCGCATCCTTTACGGCATGTGGGAGCAGGGCAACACCGCCGGCAAGCCCTACAAGAAATCCGCCCGCATCGTGGGCGACGTCATGGGTAAGTACCACCCCCACGGCGACGCCGCCATTTACGACGCCCTGGTGCGCATGGCCCAGCCTTTTTCCATGCGCCACGTGCTGGTGGATGGACAGGGCAACTTCGGTTCCGTGGACGGCGACAACCCCGCGGCCATGCGCTACACCGAGGTGCGTCTTTCGCGCCTGGCCGAGGAAATGCTGGGCGAGGACCTGGAAAAGGAAACGGTGGACTGGCAGCCCAACTACGACGGTTCCCTCCAGGAACCCACGGTGCTGCCGGCCCGCTTCCCCAACCTGCTGGTGAACGGTTCCTCGGGCATTGCCGTGGGCATGGCCACCAACATCCCCCCCCACAACCTGGGGGAGGTCATTGACGCCTGCGTGGCGTTGGCCAAAAACCCCGAAGCCACCGTGGATGACCTGCTGCGTTACCTCCCCGGCCCCGATTTCCCCACTGCCGCCATCATCCGCGGCACCGATGGCATCCGCAAGGCGTACGCCACCGGCCAGGGGGCGGTGCAGGTGCAAGCGCGGGCGGTCATCGAGCACCACCCCAAGGGCGGCAAGACCGCCATCGTCATCACCGAGCTGCCGTTCCAGGTGAACAAGGCCAAGCTGGTGGAGCGCATTGCCGAGCTGGTGCAAAGCAAGGAAATTGACGGCATCAGCGACCTGCGGGACGAATCGGACCGCGACGGCATCCGGGTGGTGGTGGAGCTCAAGCGCGATGCGGTGCCGCAGGTGGTGTTGAACCAGCTGTACAAGCTCACCCCCATGCAGAGCTCCTTTGGCATCAACCTCCTGGCCATCGTGGAGGGGCAGCCCAAGGTCCTCACCCTCAAGCAGGCGCTGGAGCACTTCCTGGCCTTCCGCAAAGAGGTGGTGGTGCGCCGCACCCGCTTTGACCTGGCCAAGGCCAAGGAGCGGGCCCACATCTTGGAAGGCCTGGTGATTGCCCTGGATCACCTGGACGAGGTGATTGCCACCATCCGCAAGGCCCCGGATCCGCCCACCGCCAAGCTCCAGCTGTGCCAGCGCTTTGGCCTTTCCGAGCTGCAAGCCCAGGCCATCCTGGATTTGCGCCTGCAGCGGCTTACCGCCCTGGAGCGGGACAAGATCCTGGCCGAGTACCAGGAGGTTCTGGCGCTCATCGAGCGCCTCACCGCCATCCTGGGCTCGGAGCAACTGGTATTGGAAATCGTCATCGAGGAGCTTTTGGACATCAAGAAGCGCTTTGCCGAGCCCCGGCGCACGGAAATCCTCCCCGATGCCAGCGAGCTGCGGCTGGAAGACCTCATCGTGGAGGAAGACGTGGTGGTGACGGTGACCCGGGCCGGTTACATCAAGCGCTCGCCGGTTTCCGCCTACCGCGCCCAGCGGCGGGGCGGCCGCGGGCGACGGGGGGCCCTGGCCAAAGACGAGGACCCGGTGGAGCACCTGTTTGTGGCCTCCACCCACGACGTGCTGTTGGTCTTCACCTCCCGGGGCAAGGTGCACGCTCTCAAGGTGCACGAAATTCCCGATGCTTCCCCCGCTTCCCGGGGCAAAGCCATCGTCAACCTGCTGCCCATCCCCCAGGATGAGCGGGTGGCGGCGCTGGTGGCGGTGAAGTCCTTCACCGAGGACCGCTTCTTGCTCTTTGCCACCCGCGCCGGCAAGGTGAAGAAAACCGAGCTTTCCGCCTTTGCCAACATCCGCTCCGGCGGCATTGCCGCCATTGCCCTGGAGGAAGGGGACGACCTTCTGGCGGTGCGCCTCACCGATGGGCAAAGCCACGTGTTCTTGGGGACCCACCGCGGCATGGCCATTCGCTTCCACGAGCGGGAGGTGCGGCCCATGGGGCGGGTGGCTGCGGGCGTGCGGGGTATTGCCCTGCGGGATGGGGATTTCGTGGAGGAAATGGCCACCTTCCCCGAAAACGAAGGCGGGGACATCCTGGTGGTTTCCGAAAAAGGCTTTGGCAAGCGCACGCCGGTGGAGGAGTTCCGCCTGCAGGGGCGGGGTGGCACCGGCATCATCCTCATGCACCTCACCGAGCGCACGGGGGCGGTGGCTGGCATCCGCCACGTGCACGAGGACGACGATGTGCTGCTGGTCACCGCCCAGGGTATGCTCATCCGCACCCGCTCTGCGGAAATCCGGCGCACCGGCCGGGCGGCGCAAGGGGTGCGCCTGATTAACGTCAACGGTGACGATCGGGTGGTGGCAGTGGCCAAGCTGGCCGAGCGGGAGGAAAACGGAGGGGACGATGAAGCTGTTCATTGATACGGCCAACGTGAAGGAAATTGCCGAGGCGCTTTCCTGGGGCATCGTGGACGGCGTCACCACCAACCCCAGCCTGGTGGCCAAGGAGGGCCGCTCCTACCGGGAGATCCTGGAGGACATCTGCCGCCTCACCACCGGGCCGGTGTCCGCCGAGGTGATTGCCACCGACGCAGCCGGCATGGAGCGGGAAGGGCGGGAGCTCGCCGGCATTGCTGAAAACATCGTGGTGAAGCTGCCGCTCACCCCCGACGGCCTGAAGGTCTGCGCCCGCTTTGCCGAAGAGGGCATTGCCACCAACGTCACCCTCTGCTTTTCCCCCGCCCAGGCGCTGTTGGCGGCCAAAGCGGGAGCGACCTACGTAAGCCCGTTTGTGGGGCGGCTGGATGACGTGGGGCACGATGGTATGCAGGTGGTGCGGGACATTGTGGAGATTTACCAGAACTACGAGTTCCCCACGCAAGTGCTGGTGGCTTCGGTACGCCACGTGCAGCACGTGGTGGAAGCGGCGCTTTTGGGGGCCGATGTGGCTACGGTACCCTTCAAGGTGCTGCAGCAGCTCTACCACCACCCGCTCACCGATGCTGGCCTGGCCCGTTTCCTTTCCGATTACCATGGGGCGCAAAAGCTGCAATGAGCGCTTTGACAGCACCTTTGACCGCACGTAAAGTTGCCTTGCAAGGCGGCAAAGCTGCCGCAGGAGGTGGGTTATGAACTTCACCTCACCGGAGTTTCGGGTGAAGGTGGGCCTGGCGGAAATGCTCAAAGGCGGGGTGATCATGGACGTCACCGACGCCTCCCAGGCCCGGATTGCGGAAGACGCAGGGGCGGTGGCGGTGATGGCCCTGGAGCGGGTCCCCGCCGATATCCGCGCCGAGGGCGGCGTGGCGCGCATGGCTTCCATTGAGAAGATCGAGGAGATCATGCAAGCGGTGTCCATCCCGGTGATGGCCAAGTGCCGCATTGGCCACGCTGCCGAAGCCCGCATCCTGGAAGCCCTGCAGGTGGATTTCATTGACGAATCCGAGGTGTTGACCCCGGCGGACGAGGAAAACCACATTTGGAAGCACGACTTCAGGGTCCCCTTTGTGTGCGGGTGTCGCAACTTGGGGGAGGCGTTACGGCGCATTGCCGAAGGGGCCGCCATGATCCGCACCAAGGGGGAGGCGGGCTCCGGCAACATCGTGGAAGCGGTGCGCCACCTGCGGGCGGTGCAGCGGGAAATCCGCCGCCTGACCACCCTCACCCCGGAGGAGCTGGTGGCTGCCTCCAAGGAGCTGCAGGCGCCCCTGGAGCTGGTGCAGTGGGTGGCGCAAAACGGCAAGCTGCCGGTGCCCAACTTTGCCGCCGGCGGCGTGGCCACCCCCGCCGATGCGGCGCTGTGCATGATGCTGGGGGCGGAGTCGGTGTTCGTGGGTTCGGGGATCTTCAAGTCCGAAGACCCCGCCCGCCGGGCCGCTGCCATCGTCAAGGCCGTGGCCCAGTGGCAGGATCCGCAGGCGCTTTTGGAAGCCTCCCGCCATTTGGGGATGGGCATGCGGGGCCTGGACGTTTCTCGCCTCACCCCCGAGGAAATGCTTTCCCGTCGGGGGTGGTGAGTGGTTGGCATCCTCGCCCTCCAGGGGGACTTTGCCGCCCATCGCCAGGCTTTGGCGGAGCGCGGGGTTTCCACCCGGGAGGTACGAAAGCCCACCGATCTCCAAGGGCTTTCCGGCCTGGTTTTGCCCGGCGGGGAGTCCACCACCATGCTCAAGCTTATGGCCGAGTTTGGCCTTGAGACTCCCCTCAAACAGGCCATTGCCGGGGGGCTGCCGGTGCTGGCCACCTGCGCTGGGGTGATCCTCCTGGCCCGGGAGGTGCAAAACCCACCGCAACCGTCCCTGGGGTTGCTGGACGTGGCGGTGGTGCGCAACGCCTACGGCCGGCAGCTGGCCTCCACCGTTGCCGAGCTCACCGTTACAGCCCCCGAAGAGCTGCCCTCCCCAACCCTGGAGGGGGTCTTCATCCGCGCCCCCAAGCTGGTGCAAGTGGGGGAGGGGGTGAGGGTGCTGGCCAAACGCGGGGAGGACCCGGTGCTGGTGCGCCAGGGGGCTATCCTGGCGGCCACCTTCCATCCTGAGCTTTTGCCGAAAAACCCGGTTGTGGACCTCTTCCTGGAGCTTGCAAGGAGGCGCGGGTGAGCCAGTTGATCCATGTGGAGGACCAGGGTGGCGTCAGCGTTCTGACCATGGCCGCTGGCGCCAACGCTTTAGATGAAAACCTCATTGCCGCCATGCGCGCAGAGCTTGCGGCCCTCAAAGCGGCGGGGGCGCCGGCTTTGGTGCTGGCTTCCCAGCACCCCCGGGTTTTTTGCCCGGGGCTGGATTTGAAAAAGCTGGATGGAGCTGGCCGGGAGGTGCTGCGGTCGATGATGGAGGCGTTCCTTGCGCTGCTGCGGGAGCTGGTGAGCTACCCCGGGCCGGCCATTGCAGCGGTTTCCGGCCACGCCATTGCCGGTGGCTGCCTTCTGGCCATGGCCTGCGACCGCCGGGTCATGGCCCGCTCCGGTGCGCGCCTGGGGCTTTCCGAGGTGAACCTGGGCATCCCCGTACCGGCAGGGGCGGTGGCCATGCTTTTGGCCCTCTACCCCACCCGCTCGGTGGAGCAGCTGGTGCTGGAGGGGGACGGCTACGGCGGCGAGCGGGCGCTGGAGCTGGGGCTGGTGGAGCGGCTGGCAGAAGCCCCCGAGGTGCTTCCGGAAGCGGTGCGTTTGGCCCGCCACCTGGCGTCCCGTCCGCCTAGGGCCTTTCGCCTGGCCAAAAGCTACATGCGCGCCTCCCTGGCGGAAACCATGGCCCAGCGCGATGCCCAGGAGCTGGACGCCTTCCTGGACTGCTGGTTTGACCCGGATACCCAGGATCGGCTGGCGGTGCTGGTGGCGGAAATGTCCCGCTAAAAGCGGTAGGTCTTGCCCTGTTGCAGCTCTTCCACCGGGTGGGGGAAGGCGGTGGTGGCCAGCTCCCCCCGCAACTCCTCCAGGTGCCGGGGTTTCAGGTGGAAAAGGTACACCGGCACGTCCCTCTTGAGCTTGGCCAGCTCCTCGGCCAGGGTCGGGGGGGTCAGGTGAAGGGAAAGGTCGGCCACCCGTTGCAGGCGGGTGGGGAACGACACCTCCACGATCACCGCTTGCAGGTTGGGGCAGCGGTTGGCCCAGTCCCAGATTTCCTGCGTGGGACCGGTATCGGAGGTAAACAGAACCGCGCCACCGCCCCGTTCCTCCACCAAAAACCCGCAGGTGGGCACCGTGTGGTTCACGGGGATGGGGGTGAGCGTCAAGTGGTTCAGGGCAAAGGGCACCCGGGGCTTGATCTGCACCAGCTTTACCGCCGGCGAAAGCTGGGAGGGGATGCGGGTGAAGTCCGGCCACAGGTCGTTGTTGAAGAGGTGGCGCTTGACGGTTTCGTAAACCTCAGGGGTGAGCAGGATCTCCAGGGTTTTGCTGCCGTCGGCAAAGGCGTTTTCCACCAGAAAAGGGATGGAGGCCACGTGATCCAGGTGGGAGTGGGAAAGGGCAATGCGGGTGACCTTTTGCTGTTCCTCCAGGCTCAAGGCCTGGGTGAGGGAGCCGGCATCCAGGGCAAGCTCGCCGTCCACCAGAAAGGAGGTCATGCGGCAGGACGGGCTGGAGCCTCCGAAGCTCCCTAAGATCCGCCATTCCATGCGGGCATTATACGCTTCAAGCCTCTACACTTTTGGGCTATGGGCGAAGGGTGGGTGGTTTTGGGGAATCCTTCGGAGGAAATCGCCAGGCACGTGGCCTGGGACCTGCTGGCGCTGCCGGCGCCGCAGGTGCGGGCTTTGCCCGCAACGCAGGTGGCGGTGGTGCTTCCCCGCTCCCGGGAACCCCAGCGGGAGGTCTACCTCCAGGCCTGTGAGCGGGATCACGTGCCGGTGGTGCGGCGCCCCTCGGGCGGGGGAGCGGTGGTGCTTGGTCCCGGTGTGGTCACGGTTTCGGCCCTGGCACCCCTTTCCGGTCCCCGGAACACCGCACAGCTCTTCGTCCGCTTTTGCGGCCTTGTAAGCCGGGCCTTGCAGCGGCTGGGGGTGCCTCCCCTGGAGCTGCGCGGGGTTTCCGACCTTTGCCTGGGCGATCGCAAGCTGGTGGGCTCCTCCCCGCGCCTGCTCCTCAACAGCGTGCTGTTCCAAGCTTCGGTGCTGGTGGAGGCAGATCTTTCGCTTTTGGACCGCTACCTACCCTTTCCCTCCCGCGCCCCTGACTACCGCCAGGGCCGCCCCCACCGGGATTTCGTGACCACCCTGGCGCAGGTGGGCTTCCCCATCACGCCGGAAGCGGTGGCTACCGCCTTGGAGCACGAGTTCTGCGCCGCGCTTGCCAGCGACGGGGGAAGCGGGTAAGCTCACCACGGCCGATGAAGCGCTTACTGGTTTTGGGCTTAAGTTTGCTTTTGGGGAGCGGGATTGCGGCTTTCGCCGTGGAGGTGACCGCGGTTTCCGGCTCCAAGGTGGAGATCTTCAGCCGGGGCGATTTGGTGGACGTTCTTGCCCTGTTGCAGGTGGCCGGGGTGAAGGTGGGCTTTTCCGCCGCTTCCGGGAGCTACGTGGCCTCCACCGAAAGCCACGAGGTGCACTTTACCCCCGGTGGTTCCCTGGCGGTGGTGGATGGGGAGCTGGTGAGCCTCCCCGGACCCGTGCGCCAGCTGGAAAACCACGTGGTGGCCACGGTGGAAACCGCCGCCGCCATCCTCAAGCCCCTGGGCTTCCGTCTGGTGGGTAACGCCCGGGCATTGTCGCTCCTGGTGGCCGGACAGGTGCCGGTGCTGGAGGCCTCGGTGCTGGCCAGCGGCGAAGCGGCCACGCTTCTGCTTTCCGGGTTGCCGGAAAAACCGCGGGTGGTCCCGGAGGCTGACGGCTTTCGGGTGGTCTTTTCCCAGCCCGTGCAGCTTGCCTCGTCCCCATCGGGGGCGGGGGTTTTTTCCGGGGTGCAGGTGCAGGAAAAGGAGCTGCGCTTCTTTTTGGCTTCCCCCTGGCAGCTTGCCTCAAGCGAGCTTTTGGAAAACCCCCTGCGGCTTTCGGTGCGGGTGGTGCGCCAGGCGGCAACCCTGGCCAAGCCCCAGGCCCGCACCCAGCCCCTGGTGGTTTTGGACCCCGGGCACGGGGGTGAGGATGAGGGGGCCAAGGGCCAGGGGGGGCTTGTGGAGAAAAACCTCACCCTGGTCCTGAGCCGGCTGCTCGCCGCACAGCTGCAAAAGGCGGGTGTGGCGGTGCGCCTCACCCGGGAAGGGGACGAGGCCATGGCTTTGGCCGATCGGGTGGCCCTGGCCAACCGCCTGCAGGCCGACTGCTTCGTTTCCATTCATGCCAACGCCTCTCCGGCTCGCGGTGCCCGGGGGGCGGAAACCTACTTCATGAGCGCCGAAGCCACCGACGCCGAAGCGGCCCAGGCGGCGGCCCGGGAAAACGCTGCCGCCGGCGACGTGCAGCTCATCCTCTGGGAGCTGGCCCATGTGGCCAACATGGAAGCCTCTTCGCGGCTGGCTTTGGAGCTGCAAACCCGCCTCAACCAGCTTTCCGGCATTCGCGACCGCGGGGTCAAGCAAGCCCCCTTTGCGGTGCTCACCGGCACCACCATGCCGGCGGTTCTGGTGGAGGTGGGGTTTTTGTCCAACCCCGAGGAAGAGGTCCGGCTTTCCTCACCGGCGGAGCAGGAGCGGTTGGCGGCCACCCTGGCTGAGGGGATCCTGGCCTTCCTGCGCAGCCGGCCGGCGGCCACCCCCACCCCATGAAACGACTGGCGGCCCTGGCGTTGCTGGTAGGAATGGGGGCCTTCGCCTGCCGCCGCGCGGCTCCTCCCCCTCCAGAACCCGGCCCCGTCAAAACGCCTGCAAGCCAAACCACCTTTGTGGTTTTGGTCTTCCCCGGGGAGGACCTGCTGCTCCACCGGGAAACCCGGGAGCTCCCGGAACTCCCCACCGGCGTGGAAGCGCAGGCGCGGGTGATCCTCCAGGAGCTTTTGGCCGGACCCCGCACCGCGCTGGCGCCGGTGGCCTGGTGGCCGGCGGAGGTGCAGGAGGTCTTCCACGACGGCAAGGGCACGGTGTTCGTGAACCTCACCCCCCCACCGCCGGTGGCCACCGGCAGCGAAGCGGAGCTGGCCTTACAGGCCGCCATTGCCACCACCCTGGCTTTGAACATCAAAACCGTGCAGCGGGTGCAGTTGCTGTTTGGCGGGAAAGAGGTGGAAACCCTGGGGCATTTGGACTTTTCCCGCCCGCTGCCGCCCCGCTGGGATCTGGTGGCGCCATGACCCAGAAGCTTCCCATTGGGGTTTTTGACTCGGGGATTGGCGGGCTCACGGTGCTTTCCGAGCTCATCAGCCAGCTGCCCGGAGAAAGCTTCATTTACCTGGGCGACACCGCCCGTCTGCCTTACGGCACCAAATCCCCGGAAACCGTGACCCGCTACGCCCTCGGTGCGGCGCAGTTCCTCATGTCCCGAGGCATCAAGCTCTTGGTGGTGGCCTGCAACACCGCCTCGGCCACGGCGCTGCCGGCGCTGCGGCAAGCCCTGGCCATCCCGGTTTTGGGGGTGGTGGAGCCCGCCGCCCAGGCTGCAGCCCGTCTCGCGCGGCAGGTGGTGGGGATCATAGGCACCGAATCCACCGTGGCTTCCGGGGTTTACCAGAAGCTCCTTTCTGCCCTGCGGCCGGAGCTCAAGCTTTTGGCCCGGGCTTGCCCGCTCTTTGTCCCCCTGGCGGAAGAAGGCTGGTTTAACCACCCCATCACCCACCAGGTGGCCGAGGTTTACCTGCATCCGCTGCGGGAGGCGGGGGTGGACACGGTGGTTTTGGGGTGCACCCACTACCCGCTGCTGGCCCGCCCTATTGCCCAGGCGCTGGGGCCGGAGGTGGCGCTCATCAACGCCGGACGGGAGGTGGCCCGGCAGGCCGGTGAGCTGCTCCTGCGCGAGGGCTTGCTGGCCGGGCAAAGGCAGGGGGAGGTCACGCTTCTGGTCACCGACGCAGCCCCCCGGGTGCGGCGGCTGGCGGCGGCCATCATTCCCGCCGTGGCGGACCGCCTGGAGCTGGTGGATCTCACCGAAACGCACAAGGCAAGGAGGTCGCATGTGGGGAGCGCAAGTCTTGCGGGGTGACGGCCGCACCTTTGACCAGCCCCGCCCGCTGTCCTTGACGCTGGACTTTGTGAAGTACCCGGAAGGCTCGGTTTTGGTGCGCGCCGGGGACACCGTGGTGCTGTGTAACGTCACCGTGGAAGGACGGGTGCCGCCATTCTTGCGGGACACCGGCGAAGGGTGGCTTACCTCCGAGTACGCCATGCTCCCCCGGGCCACCGAAGAGCGCACCCCCAGAGACGTGGTGAAGGGCTCCCTTTCCGGCCGCTCGGCGGAAATTCAGCGGCTCATCGGCCGCTCCTTGCGGGCGGCGCTGGATTTGGGCCTTTTGGGGGAACGCACGCTGGTGGTGGACTGCGACGTGCTGCAGGCCGACGGCTCCACCCGCACCACCAGCATTACTGGCGCCTTTGTGGCGGTGGTTTTGGCCCTCTGCCGGCTGTGGGAGCAAAAGGCGTTACCCGGCTGGCCGGTGAAGGATCAGGTGGCGGCGGTTTCCTGCGGCCTGGTGCGCGGCCAGCCCATGCTGGACCTCACCTACGAAGAGGACTCCCAGGCCGATGTGGACCTGAACCTGGTGGGCACCGCCCGCGGTGGCATCGTGGAAATCCAGGGCACCGCCGAGCGGGAGCCCCTGCGCCGCAGCCAGCTGGACGCCCTCTTGGATTTGGCCGAGCAGGGCCTGCAAAAAGCCTTTGCCGCCCAGCGGGCGGTGCTCAACCCGCGCCTGGAAAAGCTCAAGCTCCCCCCTTTGGGCGCCTAGCCGTTCGCTCGAAAAGCCCCTTGCCTTGGGCACCGTCCCGTGGCATCGTGGTGCCAAAGCTGGAGGTGCACCATGAAGCGAGCCTTGGTTTTAGGGGGCGGCGGCGCCCGCGGGGCTTTTCAGGTGGGCATGCTGGAGGAGCTGGTCATCCGCAGGGGCCTGGACTTTCAGATCCTGCGGGGTGTTTCGGTGGGGGCGCTCAACGCCTCATTTTTGGCGCAGGCGGCCACCCAGGGGGACTCCCTGGCCAACCTCCAGGCCAAGGTGGCCGAGCTCAAAACGCTCTGGCTTTCCGCCATCGAGGGCAACCACTCGGTGTACGGCCACCGCGCTGGGGGCTTTGCGGCGCTGGCCGCCGGCGCCGATTCCCTGTACACCGTGGAGCCCTTGAAAAAGCTCGTCAAAACGCACCTGGACATCAAAGCCCTGCGAACCTCCGGCCGTGACTTTGCGGTGGGCACGGTTTCCCTGGTTTCCGGCCGCTACCAGGAGTGGACCCCGGCGGAAAAGGACTTCCTGCAAAAGCTCATCGCTTCTACCGCCATTCCTGTGGTTTTCCCCTACGTGGACACCGGGGACGACGTGCTGGTGGACGGCGGGGTGCGGGACATTACCCCTTTGGGCTCGGCTTTTGCCGCCGGTGCCGATGAAATTTACGTGCTGCTCACCTCCCGGGTCATCCCCGAAGCGGACGGCAGCCTCCCCCGGTCCACCGTCCCCGAGCACAGCTACCGCCAGTGGTCGGACAACTGGCTGGGCACCAGGGTGGGCGCCCTGGATGTGCTGAAGCGGGTGGTGGAAATCCTCACCGACGAAATTTACCTGGGCGACATCCGCGGCGCTTTGGAGTGGAACCGCATCGTAGCGGCGGCAGAAAAAGCGCTGGGTGGTCTGCGGGGCAGCCGCAAACAGGCCCTGGAGGAGGCGTTAGCGGCCATTGGCAAGCGCTCGGTGCCGGTGCATGTGCTGGCCCCCCGGGTCTGGTACGGCACCGACAACGCCTCCACCAACTTCGACCCCCAGCTCATCGCCCAGGCCGTCTCCCACGGCCGCGAAGTTGCCGCCAACCCTAACCTCTGGCTGGTGCGTTAGCTGTGGGCTTCAGCGCCCATCTGAAGCAGGGGTATCTTTGCAGCCTTCCCTCCGCGCCGCGGGCGGCTTAGCCCCCAAGTCCCAACGCTTGCCCAGCCGAAGCTCGATGTTCGCTTTCGTGGCGCCGCCGCTCGCGTGCCGGCTCACGAAGCAAAACGTAGGCTCTGGCCTTACGTCTTTCTGCTGAACCGCTGCGCGCAGGCGCTACGAGCTCCTGAACGCATTTCCTTTTCCCAGAAAACCGCGGCGCCCAACCCGGCTTTTCGTGGTTACAATGTGTTTCGTGCGTTCACAAAGCTTAAGTTCCGGCGGTCGGTTCCCGGGGTGCCAAAGGGGAAGGTGCGGCCGGCAAAAGAAACGCCTGTTCCTCCACGGGAACCGTTTGGGGCTGCAAGCGTTGCTGGAAGGCCAGCGGCAAGCGGCTCAAAACCTTTTGTTAGCGCCCTGTGGAAGGCGCCGCCCGTAGCTGAGCAAGGGGGAGGAGAGGGTATGGCACGAAAGAAGACGCCAAGTTCGCCCAGCAATTCCGTGGAGGATTTCCGCCACCAGGGGGCCCGCAGGAAGAACAACCCGCCAGCGGGTATGGCCCCAACCTTCGAGGTTCGCGAGAGGGAAACCACAAGGTACTCCTACGACCCTCACCTGGACCCACAGTTGGTGTGGGCTGGCAAAGCTGAACACACCTCCTTTGAGGTGGACGTGGTTTCCCTCCACATCCACGAACGCATTTCCACCAAGGCGATCCTTCGGGCGGTTCAAAGGCCGGAGCTCGTTCAGGCTGACCTCTTCGGTGAAACCCCGCTTAGTGCCGATCAGCAGGTGGAGTTTTACAAGCACGAGGTGGGCTGGGCCAACCGCCTCATCCTGGGCGACAGCCTCCTGGTCATGAACTCCCTTTTGGTTAAAGAGGGCATGGCCGGCAAGGTGCAGATGGTTTACATGGACCCCCCTTACGGGATCAAGTACGCCTCCAACTTTCAGCCCCGCATTGACCGTCGGGATGTCAAAGACGCCGACGAAGACCTCACCCACGAGCCGGAGCAAATCAAAGCCTACCGCGACACCTGGAAACTGGGCATTCACTCGTACCTCACCTACCTTCGCGACCGCTTGCTTTTAGCGCGCGAGCTGCTGGCCGAAAGCGGCTCTATTTTCGTGCAGATCAACGATGAAAACCTGCACTTGGTGCGCTGCCTTTTGGATGAAGTATTTGGCCGGGAGAACTTTGTCGCGGTGGTGGCGTTTGCGAAGACGGCTGGACAGACCGCACGGCTACTGCCCTCCGTAAGCGACTATCTTCTGTGGTACGCAAAAGATAGCAGCCTTGTGAAGTACCGCCGCATTTTTCTCCCGAAGAGCGCCCTCGGCGGGGGTGCTGAAGCATACCACTGGGTGGAACTTCCGGATGGAGTCAGGCGTCGTGGCGGCAGTTCCGAAAAGCACCTCGGACCTGCGGCGAGCGGGTGGAATGTTTTTCGCGCCGACAACCTGACCTCGCAAAGCGGCGGGCCCAGCACGAGGTTTCCTGTTGCGGTAGGAGAGCAAGTTTTCACGCCTGCGCCGGGTTATTGGAAAACGAATGCGGAGGGTTTGTTGAGGCTTGGCGCAGCAGAGCGCCTGGCACCAATCGGAAAGACTCTTTCCTACGTTCGCTATCTAGACGATTTTCCCGTTTTCTCGCTTGGGAACTCCTGGTGGGATACTGGAATTGCGGGGTTTGGTGAGCCCAAGATCTACGCTGTCCAAACCAACACCAAAGTCATCGAGCGCTGTATCCTAATGACCACCGACCCGGGCGATTTGGTGTTGGACCCCACCTGCGGCTCGGGCACCACCGCCTACTGCGCGGAAAAATGGGGGCGGCGCTGGATCACCTGCGATACCTCCCGGGTGGCCGTGGCCATCGCCCGTCAGCGGCTCATGACCGCAAAGTTCGACTACTACGAGCTGCTGGACCCTGAACGGGGGCCGGCGGGTGGTTTCAAGTACGAGACCGTGCCCCATATCACCTTAGAGAGCATCGCCAAGAACACCGAAATTGACGCCATTGCGGCCAAATACCAGCCGCAGATTGACCAGGCGCTGGCCGATCTCAACCGGGCGCTGGTAGGCGCCACCGGCCGGTCGCCCCTTCAGGAATGGGAGGTCCCCCGCGAGGTGCCGCATCCCCTTTGGCCGGAGGACGCCGCCTCCGCCTACGAATCGCTGTGGAATGCCAAGAAGAAGCTGCTTTTGCTTTCGGAAGAGGTTCGCGACGAGCTGCAAAGGGTGGCCCAAGCGCTGGGCACCACCTGGTCATCGCTATGCGACGTCCCCAACACCCCGCCCAAGGCAGGCTGGCCGCAGAGCGTGCGCCAGGCCTACCTCAAGCTGCAGGACCTGAAAAAACAGCTGCTGGAGGCTGAACCCCAGGTGCCGGAGTGGCTCCGCACCGTTTACACCCTCACCGGTCACCGGTGGGAAACGCTGTGCGAGGTGCCCGAGCCGGTGCCCGGTGAGGATTGGCCTCCGGAAGCAAGGGAAGCCTTACGCCGCTTTTGGGAGGCCAAGCGTGCCAAGCGCCGGGAAATTGACGAAAGTATCCAGCGCAACGCACCCCAAGAAACCCTTTACGACCGCCCCAAAGTGGTCCGGGGTCTTGTGCGCGTTTCCGGTCCCTTTACCGTGGAGGCCATCCCCGTTCCTGCGGTGGAAGACCCCACGCAAGCACCCATCCCGCAGTTTGAAGAGACCGCCGGGGCAGACCTGCGTGCCCTTCCCGATGAGGATTCGCACGCGCCGGTAGGTTCCGCCGTGGCTTGGCAGGAAGGTCGAGTTTCTGACCGCGCCGGCGATTACCTGACCACCATGCTCAACCTATTGAGCAAGCAAGGCGGCGTGCTTTTCCCGGGGGGCAAGAGGCTGGAGCTTGAAAACCTCCGCGCCCTTAACCTCGGCCTGCTCCACGCCGAGGGTGAAACCAAGCGGAACGGAACAACCCTGCGGGTGGCCATTTCCTTCGGGCCCCCCTACGGGCCGGTGATGGCGTTCCAAGTGCAAGAGGCCATTCCCACGGCCAAGATGAACGGCTACGCCATCCTTATCTTTGCGGGCTTCAGCTTTGACCCCGAGGCGCAGGCGCTGATCCAAAAGGCACCGGTGGCGGGTTTGGAAGTGCACTTCGCCAACATCGCGCCGGATGTGCTGGTTGGCGATTTGCTAAAGACCACCCGTGCGAGCCAAATTTTCACAGTCTTTGGCCAGCCCGATGTGGCGTGGAAACGGAATGACGACGGGACCTATGTCGTGGAACTGCGAGGCGTTGACATTTACAACCCGTTGACAGGGCAAACGGAGCACTCCCAAGGCAGCGAGGTGGCCGCTTGGTTTTTAGATACCGACTACGATGGCAAAACCTTCCACATCTGCCAGGCGTTCTTTCCCGGCGACCCCGATGCCTGGGACAAACTCCAGCGTGCCCTCAAAGCCCAAATTGACCGTGAGGTCTTCGAGCGTACGCGCGGCACGGTGTCGTTTCCTTTTGCACCCGCTGAGCACAAGCGCATCGCGGTGAAGGTGATTGATTTTCGAGGGAATGAGGTGGTGCGGGTGGTAACTTTGGGGTCTGAAGGAGGAATCAGCCATGCCGATTCCTGAATCGCAACTTGAAAGGTGGTCTCATCAAGGAGCAGTAACTACTGCAAGACAGACTCACGAGTCTATTCGTGAGGCGCTCTCTGCTTACCAGCTGTGGCCCCCAGGAATTGATTACGAAGTTTATCTCCAGGGGTCCTACAAGAACGCCACGAACATCCGCGGCGACAGCGATGTTGACGTTGTTGTGCAGCTAAAAAGCACATTTCTTAGCAACCTGAGCGAAAACCAGCAGCGGCTCTTTAGAATCACGCCCGCGACTTACGATTGGCAAACGTTCAAAAGCGATGTTCTGCATGCATTGCGGAACTATTTCAAAAGAGAAAAGGTAAGCGAAGGGCGTAAGTCAATAAAAGTGCAGACTTCCTATCTGCCCGCGGATGTTGTGGTTTGCTTGCAGTATCGAAAATATCCTCAGTACCCGAAGAATGCAGACGATTATCTGGAGGGTATCACCTTCTGCGTACTGGGTGAAGGTCGTTGGGTGATCAACTATCCTAAGCTGCATTACGATAACGGTGTCCAAAAGAATGCACCATCTCGCACCAATGGCTGGTACAAACCTACGGTTAGGCTTTTCAAAAACGCCCGCACCTATCTCGTTGAGAGGAAGGTTATCCCGTCTGACTTAGCGCCGTCCTATTTCCTGGAGTGTTTTCTCTACAATGTTCCTGACAGCAAGTACGGCTCAAGTTTTCGGGACACATTCTGTAACGTGGTTAAATGGCTTGTGACCGCAGACTTTGGCAGGTTCGTGTCTCAAAACGAGCAGCTTCCTCTTTTCGGCGATTCCCCCGAGCAGTGGTCAGAAGAAAAAGCATGTAGATTCGTAAAGGCGATGGTAGATCTTTGGAATAACTGGAGGTGACCAGATATGCACCAATACGCCACGGACTCGCAAGAAAGGCGGAATGTGATCATGGGAATAGCTCTCCTGAGCGTGGCTTTGGCCTTTGGGTTGCATCGGTTCGCAGAAGCGGTCAGCTACGAGATTCCGTGGTGGATAGACGCACCATCTATCTGGGGTATTTCTGGAACTCTGTATGCGTTCTTTGACAAATGGTTATGGCGGCATTGTCTCCTTCGGAAGGTTGGCGTTGTCAGGGTTCCTGATCTCGGCGGTAAATGGCGGGGAAGAGGTTTTACGTCTTTTGAAGAGGGTAAGCCCTACGAAGTGGAACTGGAAATAAGACAAACCTGGACCCGTTTAAGCGTCCATCTGGAAACAGCCCAGTCGATCTCGCGAAGCCTTACCGCCTCCTTGTCTGTGAACGAACCAGAGGGACCGGTCCTGACTTACGAATATCGGAACGAGCCGAAACCTAACGCGCCGCCAAGCATGCATTCGCACAGGGGCACTGCGGTACTTAGGCTAAGAAACAATGATTGTTTGGAGGGAGAATACTATAGTGGCCGAGATCGCCAAAACTACGGTAGCCTAAGGCTGAAAAGGGTTGGGCATGTTTGTTGACAACCCCATCATCAATTCGCCCTTTGAGGAGCCCACTCGCTTTTGGGAGTACAGAGAGGGCCAGCCGGTGCTGGCGGAAGGGCGACGACCGGCTGGTTTTTATCTCAAAGCTCGTACCCGCGGGCCGCAGGTGGCACTCCTGGAAGAGGAGTTCGTTCCCCTCGAGCAAGTCAACGCTATCCGCGAGAGGGTGAGAGCTTGGCGTGCCAGGGGCTACCCAGGGGTGACGCCCATAACCCGACAGCTCCTCAACCATTGGAATGACCCCGAGCGAGAGCGCAAGCTGTTTTTCTGCCAGCGGGAGGCGGCTGAAACACTCATCTGGCTGGTGGAGGCGCCCCCTGCCGAGAGGCAGGGCATCGAAATTCCCAAAGACAACACCTTGACCCGCTACGCCTGCAAGATGGCCACAGGTTCGGGCAAGACCGTAGTGATGGGGATGGTCATCGCCTGGCAGGTGCTCAATAAGCTGGCCAACCCCCAGGATCGCCGTTTTTCCGACGCCGTGCTTTTGGTATGCCCGAACCTGACAATCCGTGAGCGCTTGCAGGTGCTTTTGCCTTGGAAGCCCAAAAACTATTACGACAAGTTTGATCTTGTTCCCCGGGGCTTCATGGAGCGTCTACAGCAGGGGAAATTTGAGATCACCAACTGGCATCTCTTTCAGCCGAAAGACGACAGCCGGTCGCGGAGTGTGGTACAGCGAGGCGTGGAAAGGGGGGCGGCTTTTTGTCGCCGGGTGCTGAAAGAATTGGGATCGAAACAAAACATCTTGGTCATCAATGACGAAGCCCATCATGCTTACCGCCCCGCTCCGCTTCCAGAGGAAATGCGAGCTGGGCTTTCGGCGGAGGAAATTGCTCAACGTGAGGAAGCAACGGTTTGGGTGAGCGGCCTCGATACAATTCACCAGGAGCGCGGCATCAACTTCTGTGCCGATTTTTCTGCCACGCCTTTTTACATCAAGGGCAGTGGTTACGACGAGGGGGCTCCTTTCCCCTGGGTGGTTTCGGATTTTGGGCTGGTGGATGCTATCGAGTCGGGAATCGTAAAGATCCCGCGGGTGCCGGTGGACGATGACAGCGGCGCTCTCATCCCTAAGTACTTCCGCCTTTGGGAGTACATCAACCAGCAGCTTCCTGCCTCCGAACGGCAAACAGCGCGCCGTCGCGCCAAACCCGAATCGGTGTTGCGGGAGGCGGAGGGAGCGTTGGCCACCCTGGCGTCCGAGTGGAAGCGGACCTTCGAGGAGTTCCAAAAGGCCAACTCGCCGGTGCCCCCGGTGCTCATCGTGGTTTGCGACAACACCGATTTGGCCAAGTTGGTTCATGAGCACATTGCTCGCGGCAATGTGCTGTCTGAGCTTGCGAACCGGAGCGGGCAGGAGGTTACTTTTCGCATTGACACTAAGCTGTTGGCAGAGGCCGAAAGCGCCCAGGAGGGTGAAACGCGACAGGAGGCAGCCGAATGGCTGCGGAGAACAGTGGATACGGTGGGCAAAACTGAGTGGGACGGCGAAGGCGACCCTCCGGGCAAGAACATCCGCTGCGTGGTCTCGGTGGGGATGTTGAGCGAAGGCTGGGATGCCCAAAACGTCACGCAAATTCTTGGCTTGCGCGCCTTCGGCTCGCAGCTCTTGTGTGAGCAGGTGGTTGGCCGAGGGCTACGGCGGATGAACTACGACGACTTTTCGGAGCCCGAATACGTGGATGTTTACGGTGTGCCTTTTGAAGTGATTCCCATTAAGAAAAAACCGATTGGGCGGTCGGGTGGCGAGAAGGTCTCCACTCTCGTGCGCGCCCTGCCCGAAAGGAAACACTTGGAAATTACCTTTCCGCGGGTTGAGGGCTACATCTTTGACGTGCGCCAGCGAATTCGGCTGAACTTGGAGAAAATGCCCTATTTGACAATTGATCCAACCCATGAGCCCACCGAGGTGGTAGCCAAGCCTGCCGTAGGGTATCGCGTAGGGAGGCCCGACCGCCTAGGGCCGGGTGCAGAAGTGCTGCACGACCGCAACCCGTTTCACCGCGAAAAGCGACTGCAAGCGGTGGTTTATGAAATTGCTGCCGAGGTGACCGGCCGGCTGAAGGACAAGCGGCAGGACTGGGTTGCTCGCCATCTTTTATTTCCACAGGTCCTGGCGATGGTTTGGGAATACCTCGAGGAAAGAGTTGTGGTGGTGGATCGGGAAACCCCTCTGGAAGAAATTGCCCTCCTGAGATACAAAGAGCGTATCATTGAGCGCTTAAGCCAAGCCATTGAACCGGATGTGGCCAGTGGTGAACAGCCAATTTTACCGGTTATCGAGCGGTTTCGACCGCTCGGCTCCACGTCCGAGGTGCTGTTTCGAACCGTGCGCCCGACAGTGGGGACCACCAAAAGCCACATTAGCCACGTGGTGCTTGATGCTCCCTCGTGGGAGCACAGCGTGGCCCATCACCTGGAGAGCGCCCCCGAAGTCGTGGCTTACGCGCGCAATGACCATTTGGACTTCACCATTCCATACGAATGGGAAGGGGTGCGGCACGAGTACCGTCCCGACTATATTGTGCGCTGGCAGGGTCCAGACAGAGCGCTTATCAACGTCATTCTTGAGGTGAAAGGGTTTGAATCCGAGCGGGACCGCCAAAAGGCTGTGGCTGCCGAGCGATGGGTTCGCGCGGTGAACTATCACGGTGAGTTTGGCCGCTGGGTCTATTGCGTGTGCCGGCACCCGCACCGCGTGCGGGAGCAAATCACAGAAGCAATCAGGGCCGCCGGGTTTCGCTGAAGCGGGGGGCTGCGCCTGACCCCTGGGCTGCCCTACGCAGCCAGCACCCGCCACCAGGGGGTGGCCAGGACGTGACGGGTAAGGGGGAACGTTTCGGAGCCGGCGTAAAGCAGCAAGCCCCGGGGTGCGTGGTCCGAATATTCCTGGCAGAAGGCCTCCAGGGCCCTGGCATTTTTGGGAATCAGTTTTTCCGAGGTTTTCACTTCAATGGGAAGAAGCTGGTGGCCGTGCTCCACTACAAAGTCCACTTCCAGTCCGTCAGCGGTGCGCCAGTAAAACAGGCCCGGGCGCTTGATCTGACAATCGCGCCAGGCCAGTAAATCCAGGAGGACGAGGTTTTCCAGGTGAACGCCGCGGGGCTCGGGCTCACCGCTCAGGTGCAGAGCCAGGCCGGTATCCCCCCAGTACAGCTTCGGCGCCTTGATCAGGCGCTTTGTACGGTTAACCGCATAGGCAGGCAGTCGAACGCAAAGGTAGCTGGCTTCCAGCACGTTGAGAAAGCGGTGGACCTGGGGCTGGGAAAGGCCGCAGTCCCGGCCCAGCTCCGTTTGGTTTAAAAGGCCCCCCAGGCGCCATGCACATGCCTGCATGAGGCGTTGAAAGTCGGCAAGATTTTCCACTGCCCGCAGGTCAGGGAGGTCCCGCTCCAGGTAGGTCTGGATGTACCCCGCAAACCAGAGTGCCTGCTGCGTCTCTTCCTGCAGGTGATACGCGGGAATTGGAAACCCTCCCAGACGAACCGCTACGCGAAAGTCTTTCCATTTGCCCGGGGATTGGGTCAAAACCTCCTCCCAGCGGTTGGGGGTTACCCTCAGGAGCTCGCTCCACAGCCCGGTGCGGCCCCGGCCTGCAAGCTCCGCCTGGGTTAAAGGCCAGAGCGTCACGTAAAAGGCCCGTCCCGCCAAAGTGTCGGCAATGCGCCGTAGCATCAGCAAATTGGCTGAGCCGGTGAGGACAAAACGCCCCTGTTGCCTGGGGCTACGGTCCACCGCCCGCTTGAGGGCCAGGAGCAGCCCGGGGGCGCGCTGCACCTCATCGAGAACCATACGGGGAGCACGCTCCACAAGGACCTCCGGGTCAGCCTGGGCCTGCAGACGCGTGCTCAGGTCGTCCAGGGTGAGGTAAGGGAGCTGAGCCAGGGTGGGATCGCTGCGGACAAGGGTGGTTTTGCCGGTTTGGCGGGCGCCGGTGATCACCACCACAGGCATGGTGGTTAGAGCCTGCTGCACCAGCGAGGCCGTAGCCCTGGGAAGCCAGGATGGGTGAACGGCGTATTCCACGAAGGTATGATTATCATACTTTCGCGGAATAGGCAAGGGCACAAACCTGGAGTTTCACAACCCCCATGGACTGTCTTCACGCCTGGAACGCCCTGAGCACCTCTAAAACGTAGTCAATATCCGCTTCGGTGTGGGCGGCGTTGATCTGGAAGCGGATGGTTTCTTCGCCGCGGGGGACCACCGGGTAGGTGAGGCCTACCACCAGCACGCCGTGCTCGAAGAAGTGCTGCACCAGGCGTTTGGCGCGCGCGGTGTCGCGCACCAAAAGCGGCACGATGGGGTGCGGTCCGGGGATCGTTTCCCAGCCCAGCTTTTCCACTCCTTCCCGGAACTGTTGGGTGCGGGCCTGCAGTGTACGTAGGCGCTCCACCCCTTCCGGGGAGTCGGCAATGTTCACCGCTTCCAGGGCGGCGGCGCAGTCGCCCACGCCTAACGGGTTGGTGTAAATGTAGGTGTCGGCCTTCTGGCGGATGGCCTCAATGACCTCCGGTGAAGACGCCACAAAGCCGCCGTTGACGCCAAAGGCCTTGCCAAAGGTACCGATGAGAATGTCGCAGCTGGCCTCAGTGTGCTCCTCGGTGCCGCGGCCGGTACGCCCGTAGGCGCCCACGCCGTGGGAGTCGTCCATCACCGTCACCAAACCCTTGGGGAAGCGCTCCCGGTAGGGCTCCAGCAGGCGGTTGACTTCAGCCAGAGGCGTAAAGTCCCCGCGCATGGAAAAGATGCCGTCAAAGATCACCACCACCCGCTCCATGCCCGGGGGCACGGCATCCAGGCACTTTTTGAGCTCCTCCAGGTTGTTGTGCTTGTAGATGGCGCGGTTTTCCCTGGGGACACCGGCAATGCGCATGGCGCGGATGATGGAGTTGTGGTTGAGCTCGTCGCCAATCCAGTAGGTTTGCGCCGATGCCAGAGCCAGCCCCTGCCCCAGGTTGGCGGTGTACGCGGAGTTGAAGATCTTGGCGGCGGGCTTGCCCACGTACTGCGCGATGCGCCGTTCCAGCTCTACGTGGTACGAAAACGTGCCGTCAATGAAGCGCACCGCCCCGGGACCGGCGCCCAGCTCCCGGGTGGCGCGGTCGGCGGCCTCCAAAAGCCGGGGATCGTGGGAAAGGGAAAGGTAGGAGTTGGAGTTCATGCGCAGGAAAAGCTTGTCCGAACCGGCCAGCCGGTAGCGCGGCCCCAGCCCGTCCCTGGGGGGCACGTAGCCCACCACCACCCGTTCCGGCGCCTTGGCCCGACCTTCCTTTTCCAAGGCTTTGACTTCTTCCATGAGCGAGGCGGAAAGACGCGCCAGTGACATGCCACCCTCCTTGCGGCGGTAGCGTAACACGACCACGGGTCCGGGAGACCGCTACCGATTGCACCTGGAGTTGCAAGAAAGTGCCACTATTTGGAAGCCTCGAGTTTTTGACGGCTCGCCAAAAGATGAAGGGGGCTTTTGGGATCGCGCGGGATTCCTAGGAGGCCGAAGAAGATTCGTCCCGCTGGCTCGGAAGATACCGCCTAGTAAACGTGGCTGACCGTGAAAGGCAAGGAAAAGCTGGTGTTCCAGCCAGGGGTACTCACGGTCACATTGAGGGTGTAGGCGCCCTGCGGGAGGGGGGTGTCACCCAGAAGCAAAGGCTGCTGGAAAGGGATGAGGCGGTAGCGGGCCCAGGCCAGGGGCGCCATGATGAGGCAGCCGGGGTCGCGGATGGCAAAGCTTTTGAGGGTCTGGCGGCTTTCGTCCTCGATTTCTCCGGTCACCTCCAGGCACAGGGGAACCCCTGCCTCGCCGTCGGGTGTGGGGTCGAAAAGCCACAGGGCCAGCGTGCCTTCCAGGGAGGGAAGCTGTTGGGGGTCCACCGGCGGCATGAGGTTTAAGACGTATTGCCTCCGGGAGAGGGCCAGGGCACCGCCGTAGCGGGGCAGCCCGTCAAGCTCGTCGCGGCGCATTTCTTTGAGCTGCCACAGAACCCTCCCCGCGAAGCTGGCCTCTTCCCTCTGCACCAGGCCCACCCCCGGGGCAAACCATTCCGCCACAATGCCCGCATCCCGACAGGGGGTCTCCCAGCGCACGAGAACCACGTTTTCAAAGCGCCCCGCAGGCACGATCACGGTTTCTTGGCGGTTTGCTAGGGTGAGGCGGGCACCATCGGTGCAGGGAAGCGGGCGTTCCTGGGGTTGGGGTGCCAGACGCAGCGTCCAGCTGGTTCCTTCAGGAGCCCCCAGCCGGTACCAGAGGAAGGCCTCGCCGGTGGGGCCGATTTCTTCCACCGTGCCGCCCGCGCTGCGCACCAGACGGGCGGGGCCTGGAAAGTAGCCGTCCAGCAGTGCTGCAGCGGCAGCCGTTGACACCGGCACCACCCCCGGCTTAGCGCTCACCACCCTTTCCCCGCCGGGAACCCCGCTCACCTGGTACACCCAGGTGGTCCCTGGCTGGAGGGGGAAGTAGCTCACCGGGCGAAGCGTCGGGCGAAGCTGGGCCTGCTGGACGGCAAAAAGCAGCGAAAGCAGCAAACCTCCAACCATGGCAGGATCTCCGCCATCAATATGGGCGTGCTTCCCGGTGCCGGCAAGCTACCTGTGGGAAAGCAGCCGTGGTATTTTGAGACCATGGCCAAGCTGCTTCTGGTGGATGGGCACTCCAACCTTTACCGGGCGTTCTTTGCCTTGAAAACCCGCCTTTCCGCCCCCGACGGCACACCCACCGGCGCGGTGTACGGCTTTTTGCGCATGTTTCACAAGATGCTGCGGGAGCTGGCCCCCACCCACGTGGCGGTGGCCTTCGACGTTTCCCGGGAAACCTTCCGCACCCGCATGTTGGAGTCCTACAAGGGCACCCGCCAACCCATGCCTGAAGACCTGCGGGTGCAGGTGCCGCTGGTGCAAAAGGCCCTGGAGCTTTTGGGGGTGACGCTGCTTTTAACCCCCGATGTGGAAGCCGACGACATGATTGCCAGCTTGGCGGAAAAGGCCGCGGCCGAGGGCTTCGAGGTGGTGATTGCCACCGTGGATAAGGACCTCATGCAGCTGGTGCGGGACCCCCACATCAAGCTGTGGCACACGCGCCTGGAAAGGCTTCTGGACGAGCAAGGCGTGGCCGAGGTTTTCGGTGTGCCGCCGGGGCAGGTGGTGGAGGTTTTAGCGCTGGAGGGGGACGCTTCGGACAACATCCCCGGCTGCCCGGGGGTGGGGGAAAAAACCGCCCGGGAGCTCATCCGCCGCTTCGGCTCGGTGGCCGCGTTGTACCAGCACCTTTCGGAAGTCACACCGCCCAAGGCGCAAAAGGCGCTGGCGGAAAACCGGGAGCTGGTGGAGCTTTCCCGCACCCTGGTGGAGCTCAAACGGGACGTGGCCTTGCCCTTTGCGCTGGAGCAGCTGGCCCGCCGCCCCCCATTGCCGGAGCTGGCCGAGTTTTACCGCTCCCTGGGGTTTGCCAGCTTGCTTTCGGAGCTGGGCCCTGCCCCTTCCCCCCCGCCCGTTTCTCCCGCGGAGCTTCCCGCTTTGCCGTGGGGGGAGCTGCTCCCGAGCCTGGAAAAAGCCGACCTTTTGGCCTGCCGCTTGGTGGACGGGCAGTTGGCCATTGCTTGCGCTCAGGGTTTTGCTTCGGCTTCTGCGGAAAAGGCCCTGGCCGCCCTGGGTCCCCGCTTTTTTGCCGCCTGGTGCTACGACGCCAAGGCGCTGCTTTCGGGCTTGCGGGACGCCGGGGTGGCCGTGGAAAGGTCCTGTCAGGACGCCATGCTGGCTGCCTACGTGCTGGCCCCCGGGGAGACGGTGGAGCTTTCGGCGCTCTGCACCCGCTACCGGGTGCCGGCCCCTCCTCTTGCCACCCCGGAGGGGGAGCTTTCGGCGCTTTTGGCTTTAGCCCCCAAGCTCCGCCAGGCGCTGGAAGCGGAGGGGGTGGTGGAGGTTTACGAGAAGCTGGAGCTGCCTCTGATACCGGTGCTGGAGGACATGGAGCGGGTGGGGGTGAAGCTGGATGTGCGCTTCCTTGCCGAACTTTCCACCAAAGTGGCGGCGCTCCTGGAAGCCCGGGAGCGGGAGATCTTCGCGGAAGCCGGCGGCAGCTTCAACATCAACTCCCCGAAGCAACTGGCGGAGGTGCTCTTTTCCTGGAAGGGGATGCCGGTGCTGCGGCGCACCAGCAAAACCCGCGCCCCCTCCACCGATGCCGACGTGCTGCAGGAGCTGGCGCTGCAGGGCTTCCGTTTGCCGGCCTTGATCCTGGAGTACCGGGAGCTTTCTAAGCTCAAGTCCACCTACCTGGACGCCCTGCCCAAGCAGCTGGGGCCCGACGGCCGCATCCACACCCGCTTCAACCAGGCGGTCACCGCCACCGGCAGGCTTTCCTCTTCCGACCCCAACTTGCAAAACATCCCCATCCGCTCGGAGCTGGGCCGGGAGGTGCGGCGGGCCTTCGTCGCGGATGCCGGCAAGCTCCTGGTGGTGGCCGATTACTCGCAAATTGAGCTGCGGGTTCTGGCCCACCTTTCCCGGGATCCGGCGCTGGTTTCCGCCTTTGAGCGGGGGGAGGACATTCACGCCGCCACCGCTGCGCTGGTCTTTGGGGTGGCTTCCGAGCTGGTAACCCCGGACATGCGGCGGGCCGCCAAGACCATCAACTTCGGCTTGATTTACGGCATGGGCGCCTACGCCTTAAGCCGCGAGCTGGGGGTCAGCCAAAGGGAAGCGCAGGCGTTTATTGACGCGTACTTTGCCCGCCTTCCTAGGGTGCGGGAGTACCTGGAGGGTGTCAAAGAGGAAGCCCGCCGCACCGGCAAGGTGCGCACGCTGTTTGGTCGGGTGCGGCACATTGCCGGGCTGGATTCGGAAAACGCCAACGTCCGGGGCAACGCCGAGCGCATGGCCATTAACGCCCCGGTGCAGGGCACCGCGGCTGACCTCATGAAGCTGGCGATGATCCGCACCTACGAAAGCCTGAAAGCCCAGGGTTTCCCCGCCCGGTTGCTGTTGCAGGTTCACGACGAGCTGGTGTTGGAAGCGCAAGCCGAAGCGGCCCAGGACGTGGCCTCGCTGGTGAAGGCCACCATGGAAGGGGTGGCGAGCCTCGCCGTACCCCTGAAGGCGGACGTGGGGGTGGGACCTTCCTGGGCAGAAGCAAAGGGGTAAGATAGCGCCATGCATACGGCGATCCTGTTGGTGCTCTTGACGGTACAGGAAGCTAACCCCAAAGCGGAAAAGCCCTGGGAGCGCAAGGTGCAACTGCCGGTGCCGGTGCCCATGGAGCTGCCGGCGGTGCCTCCCACCAACCCGTTCTTTTCGCCGGTGGACCAGCAACCCTCCCCCCGGCAAACCCCCATGCGCGAGGACTTCCCGGTGACCGTCTCCGCCAGCTTCGCGGTGTACGTGGACAAAAGTGGCACCTGCCGGCGGGCGCACCCCATCGCCAACCCCTTCCCCGGGGTTTTAGAGCCGGTGCGACAGGCGCTTTTGGAAACCGAGTTCACGCCGGCCAAGGCCTTCGGGCAACCGGCTGCTGTGTGGGTGGATGTGAGCGCGGATTTGCGGGGGGAGGTCAAGGAAGGGCGGATGGCTCAGCTGGTGGTGACGCTCCCCGATCCTGGGGAAACCCCGGAGCTGGAAGCCGTGCCTCTCCCCCCCGGCGATTCCCGGGACGCTCAGCTCCCCTCCACGGCCCTGGAGCAACTTTCGGCAATGCCCGTCCCCAAGCGCTTTTCCGCCAAGGTTCCGGGGCAGGAGTTCCGCCAGCCGGTGAAGCTCCTGGCGGAGGTGGGAACCGACGGCAAGGTCAAGCGGGTGGTGTTCCTGGCCTGCCCTGAGGGGTTGCGCTCGTGGGTTTTGGCTTCCTCCGCCAGCTGGCTTTTTACCCCAGCGCAAGCCAAGGGCGCCCCCACCAGCGCCTGGGTGGTGCTTTCGGGGGTTTTGGAGGTCAAGGCGGGAACGCTGCGGGCGGAAGGCTTGCGGGTCAGTCGGACGAGCTCCTACCCTGCCAAATGAGGCGCTGGGGGCTCACCACCAACTGCGCAAACAGGTAACGGCGCTGCGCCCGCGCCAGGTATCGGGCGAGCCGGGGGGTGGGGGAGAAGCCGTTAACTCCCACGACCAGGGACACTTCTTGAGAGACGTGCAAACTCAGGCTCAGGTCGGCCTCAAGCCCCAACGTATGGGCCCACCCTGGAGGGACGCTGTCGGCGCGGAAGAGGTGGGCGTGGGCGGTGAAGCTCAGTTGGGAGGTGGCGGTGGTAAAGCCCGCGGTCAGGACCGTAAGCCCGCTGGTTCGCACGCTTTGCCCGTCCTCTTGTTTCCAGGAGATGCCCGAAAGGTCCCCCACCAGGTTGCTATCCCCTACCAGTGGGGTATCGGTGTTGGGGTGGTGAAACTCGGTAAACGGCCCGGTTTGCGGCTGCCCGTCGCCGGAAGCCCAGGCCAGCGAGAAAAACAGCGAGCGCTCGGCGCCGCCCCCACTCCAGCTCCAGGTAACGTCGGCGTGGCCGCCGTAGGCGCGAATGGGGCGCCGGATGCCGCCGCCAACCACCTTGTGTCCAGTTTGCCAAACGGGCTCAATTTCCAGGCTGCGGCCTGGTCCCCAGGGGATTTTTGCCCACAAACCCCAGGAATCGGTTTGTTCATGGGCGCCGCCCCGGTGCCTCAGGCCCTCACCGCCGGTGTCCCGCACAAAGAAAGCCTCCACCGCCCCGCCTTCGCCCACCGGTGCTTCCCCCCATAAGCCCCACAGCGTTCCCGCCATCCCCCCCGACCACCGGCGCACGTACCTGCCTGCGAACAGGGTGAGGCCCAGGCCCTGGCTTCCCCGCAAGCTGGCCCTTACCGCGTCAAAGCTGGAGCCGTCGAAAAAGCTGTCAGCGCCGAGCAAGAACGCACTACCAAAGGCAAGCTCCTGACGGCCAACGGCCAGAGAGAACATGTGATCCGGTTGCCACTGGGCGAACATCTCGTAGAGCCCGACCCTCGGTTCTTGCACGTGATCGTGGGCCTGGTAGCCCTGGACCGTGAGGCGCACCTGCAATTCTGGTGTTAGCTCCAAGGCCACGGAGGGGCGGACCCGAAAGGTAAACCCCGGTTCCTGGGGTCCACCCTCGGCGCTCCTGTTTTCCGCTCTCACCAGCAGCTCGGTGCCTAAGGAAAAGCCCAGCGTTTGGCCTCCTTCCTCCTTGCGATCGTCATCAGCCCAAACGCAGTGGGTTGGGGCGACCAGCAGGGCGAGCAAGAGAGCAGAAACCAGGGAAAAGGGGGCGGTGGCTGGGCACCGCGAACGGCGTCCAATCCTGTGGCGGCGGCGAACTTGTCTATGTGAGTTCTTGCTCATGACGATTTAAAAAAACGAAGTTCCTTCGAGGCTGCATTTGCTGCCTTCGGTTGGTTTTTCCCTTTTGGGCGACGCTTGTGTGGGCTCGGCCAAAGCTGGCGGTGGCGCCGGGCTTTTCGTTTTTGGGAAAGCCCGCCACTGGCGCAACCCCTGGCGATCCTGCCAGCCGCCACCGTGCACATTCGCAAGCTCCCAAAGTCTCCACACCTTGAATTTAGACTGAGTTTCTACGATTGTCAAGCATACTTAACAGTCAGCTCCGGACAGCGTAGTGGCTCAGTTCCCACGGCGCGGGAGCTACCGCTCCTTGGGAGGCTGGTGGCCGGCAGTTGGGCCCCCACCCGAACCCGCAAGGCCGTCCCGGAGGATCCGCCGGGAATCCCCCTCCCGGCGGGTGACGCGCTGGGAGTCCAGCCACTCCAGGATGGGGATGGCCAGCTTGCGGGTGAGCCCAAAACGGTCCTTGAATTGCCCCACATCAAAGCGCTCCACACCCCAACTGCGAAGGGAGGCCACGATGCCGTCCAAAGCCTGCCGATGGAGGATCCATTTGCCCCCCACCCGGACCAGCCGCCCCTGGTCCACCAGCAGCTTCACCAACCCCTCCACCGCCTTGGGCGGGGCGGCAAGCTGGGCTGCCGCTTCTTTCGGCGAGGGCGCGGCAAACCCGGCCTGGCGGTAAAGCTCCTCCAGCTTCACGGCCAACGGGCTTGTGAGCGGTTGGAGCTCGGCGGCAAAAAGGCGCCCCCCCTGCTCCCGGGCGAAGCCCTGGGCTACGAGCGTTTCCAGGTAAAAGGCGCGCAGCGCCTTGCCCTCGCCCAGGCCCAGAGCCTGGAGGAGCTCGCTGGCCGGCAAACCCAGCTCCCCCTTTTGCTTGAGGATGCTTTTGGCTTCCGCCAGAACCTCCGCCACCGCCCGTATAGAGACCACCAGCACGTCCTTGCCGGGGAGGAGAACCACGTGCCCTTGGGCTTCCAGCTGGCCTAAGGGTCCCTGCATCCCCTCCGGAAAAAAGCCCATGTGGGCGGCGAGTTGCGAGAGGCTTACACCGGTTCTCCCGGCGCGCTCCACCAGCGCCAGCACCAAAGCGGCCCGCTGGGCAGGCGGAGGTAGCTCCGCCAGGATGGGGAGCCCCCGGCGGGAAAGCCGGGGAAGGGTGGTGTCCAGCACCACCCCGCCGCCCACCGTGGTGGCTGGCGTCATGCGCCGCAGGATCACCCGATCGCCCGGGAAAGCCAGGATGGGGCTAGCCAGCCGCAGGAGGGCGCGGACAGGTTTGCCGGAGCCTCCCGAGCTTAAGCGCTCCACCGTGGCCACCGTGCGGGTGGCCAGGAGGTGAAGCCAGAGCTTTTGCCCCTCGGCTAGAGCCGGCGCCTCGGGAAGCAGCGTGAGCTCCGCCGCCACGCGAGCCGTGGGTTCCCAAAGGCCTGAGCTCACCACCTGCGCCCCCCGGGGGATCTCCTCGGCCTTCACCCCGACCAAGGCCAGGGCCACCCGCTCTCCGGCGCTGGCCTTTTCCCGTTCTTGACCGTGCACCTGCAGGCTGCGCACCCGCAAGGTGCGACCGGGGGGAAACACCCAAACCTCTTCGCCCACCTTGACCTGCCCCCAGCGGGCGGTACCGGTGACCACGGTGCCTGCTCCCGGCAGGCTAAAAACCCGATCGGCGGCCAGGCGGAAAGGCCGGTGGGGTTCGGATTCCCGCTGCACGCTGCGGGCCTCCCGGAGGATGGCCTCTTTGAGCTCCTGAACGCCTTCCCCGGTGGTGCTGGAGCAAGGGACGATGGGCGCTGCGGCCAGCGGCCCGTGGCGCAGGAACGCGGCCAGTTCCGCTCTTCGTGCTTCCAGCTCCGAAGGGGTGACGAGATCGGCTTTGGTGAGGGCCACCACGCCGCCCTGGATACCCAGGAGCTGGAGGACGGCCAGGTGCTCCCGGGTTTGGGGCATGATCCCCTCGTTGGCGGCCACCACCAAAAGCGCCCGGTCCACCCCCCCTGCCCCGGCCACCATGGTGTGCACCAGCCGCTCGTGCCCCGGCACGTCCACAAAGGAAACCTCCACCTGGCCTTCGGGGTCCAAGAGAGGGGCAAACCCCAGGACCAGCGTGATGCCCCGCTCCTGCTCCTCTTTGAGGCGATCACACCACACCCCCGTGAGGGCATGGACCAGGGAGGTCTTGCCATGGTCAATGTGCCCGGCAGTGGCAAAAACCACGGCCTTCATGGGGCGCATGCTAGCGGCGGGGATGTGGGCCTGCAAGCGGCGAGTCCGCCTTCACCGGTGCCGGCAAAGGTTCTGAAATTCCAAAGCCCGTATACTGCTGCCGTGGCGGCGGAGCAGGAGTTCAAGTTTGCGGTGACGAGCCTCCCAGCGGTACGCGAAGCCCTCCGGGGCTTGGGGGCGTCGTTGAAGGTTGAGGCCACCCTTGAGCGCAACTGGGTTTTGGACGATGCCCAGGACAGCCTGCGGCTAAAGGGGTGCCTTTTGCGCGTGCGCCAGTGGGGGGAAAGCCACCTCCTCACGTACAAGGGTCCTGCTCGCTTTTCCGCGGGGCTGAAGGTTCGGGAAGAGCTGGAGGTGGGCCTTTCGGCCAGCGAGAAGGCGCTGGCCATTCTTGCCGCCCTAGGCTTTTCCCCGGTTTTTTACTACGAAAAGCAGCGGGAAACCTGGAGCCTGGGCCGGGTTGAAGTGGCTCTGGACCACACCCCCATGGGTGATTTTGTGGAGCTGGAGGGGGAGGGGCCCGAACTGCGGCAGGTGGCTGCGGCTTTGGGCTTTGCCCCAGAAGCAGCTTTGCGGGGGACGTACCTGGAGCTGTGGAGAAGCTATCGAGAGCATCACCCGGAAGCCCCCGAACACATGGTGTTCTCATGATCGGCATGCTGCTGGCGGCAGGGCTCGGGGAGCGCATGGAGCCCCTGTCCTCGCTGATCCCCAAGCCGGCCCTGCCGGTGTTGGGCGAACCGCTTTTGGCCACAAGCTTGCGAACCTTGCATGCCGCGGGCTGCAGGCGGGTGGTGGTGAACCTCCACCGCCACCCGGAGCAGGTGGTGGTGGCGGTGCAGCAGGTAGCCTGCGGGCTTTCCGTGGTCTTTTCTTTGGAACCGGAGCTTTTGGGGCCGGCGGGTGGGCTTTCGGCAGCCCGACCGGCCTTTGGGGAAGGGCCGGTGCTGGTGGCCAACGCCGACTGCTGGAGCCGCCTGGACCTGCAACCTCTTTTGGCCTCTGGCCAACCGGACCGTGCGGTCCTGGCGCTGCTGCCCCACCCCAATCGGGAGCAGTGGGGAGCGGTGCATCTGGACGCCGAAGGGCGCGTGGTGGCTTTTTCCCGGGCGGGGGAAAACCTCCAAGAGCCCGGCTACCTTTATACCGGTTTTCAGCTTTTGGGCCGGGAAACCCTGCGCTTCTTGCCTCCGCCCCCGGCCCAAATGTCCGCCTTTTGGCAGCCGCTGATGGCCGGAGGCCGGCTCTTTGGGGTGGTGGTGGCCGGGGAGTTCCGGGAAGCTGGGGACCCGGCCGCTTACTGGCAGTTGGTGATGGAGGCTTTAGCGGGGACCAGCTTCGTGCACGCTTTGGCTTCGGTTTCGCCTTCAGCTCACGTGGAGCCCACGATGGTGGCGGCGGGGGCAAGGGTTTGCGACCACGCCCGGCTCTCCCGCTGCGTGTTGCTTCCGGGAGCGGACGTGGGTTCCGGGGCTGATCTTTCCCACAGTGTGGTGGCGGGCCCGGTGCCGGCCGGTGCTTTTCTGGAACGGGCCTTGGTCATCCCTGAGGCGGTTTATCCGCTGCAGGCTAAAAGCGCACCGGCTCCCAAAGCCCACGCTGGGCGTTCCAGGTAAAAAGCCGGGTCGTGCCCAGAGGGGTGACCCGCAAAGCCAGCACCTCGCTACCGGAGGACAAAAACACCGAGCCGGCGGTAGCCCCTGCGGTGGGGCTAAAGCTCAGGATGCCAGCACGCCCCACCTGCAAGCCGTCCTCCGCGACCGACCCTCGTCCCCCTGGCTGCGGGACCCGCCACCCGGAGGGCAAGCCCAACCGCACCTGGGAACCAAACTCCCGGAAGTACACGGGGTTTCCCACCACCCGGTCGCGGCCGGTGAGGTAGTCCTTGCGGGAAACGCCGTTGCCGTTGCGGTCCACCACCAGCACGTAAAAGCTCCCCCGGGGATCCACGTCGAACACCAGCCCCACCTTGGCCAGGTGTTGGACCGCAAGGGTCTGGCATCGCTGGGCATCGGTGAGCAAGCGAAACCCCGCGTGCCTCAGCGCCCCCCGGCGGTACATTCGGGAAAGGTCAGTGGAAGCCACCCCCAAAACCAGCGCCATGATCCCCAAAACCACCAGCAGCTCCACCAGCGAAAAACCGCTCTTTTTGTTCATGGTTCCTCCCGGGAAAGAGTGGGGGCGGTCAAACCGCCCCCGTCCCGTCCACGCCACGTCTTTTTTGGTTTTTTGTTAGTTTCCTCCAGTGGCCTTTTGACCCTGGGCGCGCTTGCGCGCCGAGGCCACCTTTTGCTTCAACGTTGTAGGTCCACTGGTTGTCACGTAGGGTTTCATGAGGTCAAAGGTCTTTTCCCCGATGCCCTTAACCCGCATGAGCTCCTCGGGGCTCTTGAACGGCCCGTTTTTCTCCCGGAACTCCAGGATGCGCTGGGCGAGCGCCGGACCCACCCGCGGCAGGAGCTTGAGTTCCTGAACGGAGGCGGTGTTGATGTTAACCACCCCGCCCTTTTCGCTATCGGCCAGCACCGGAGCTGCCAGGCCGGCCAGCAATGCCAACGTCACCAACGTTCTCCTCATGGTTTTCCTCCTTTCTCTTACTTGTGCCCTTTCCTCTCATTTGTGCCCTTTTTGTTTGCTTGCCCTTGGTTTGTGGTTTTGCTTTTTTCGTCAAGGTCCTCGGCTCTTCATCGCTCACCTCCCGCGCAAACCCAATGAAAGGACCGTGCCAACCCGCGGCGTTTTTGCTAACTTCTGGCCCTCAAACGAGTTGGCAAAAAGCGCTTGGTTTGGTGTAACGGCTTTGGTGTTAAGCTTTTTTGCGGGAGGAGGGGAAGTGGCCCGGGCGGTGCAGGCCAAAGGGTGTCAAGGTTTTTTAACAGGTGCAAGGGAAAATTACACCATGGCTTTGGCCAACGTGCTGGACGTCCCTGCCCTTTACGCTCTGGACCGCCTTTGCTTTGCCCAGCGGGCCTGGAGCTGGGAAGCATGGTTTGAAGTGGCCTGTTGGCCGGAGTGGACGTGCTTGGTGCAGCGGCAGGGGAAAAGGATCATCGGGGCCATGGTGCTTTTGCTTTGGCCGCCGGTGGCGCAGATTTCCTCCATTGCCGTGCACCCCGCCCACCGGGGGCGGGGCCTGGGGAGCCGCATGCTGGCGGAGGCCATTGGTCGCGCCCGGCGGGCGAGGTGTCGCTGGGTGGCTCTGGAGGTGGACCGCGAAAGCCCCGCCGTGCGTCTCTATCGGCGCTTTGGCTTTGGGGTGGTGCGCCGGTTTACCGAGGACGGGATCCCGCGCCTGGAGATGGTGCGGCGCCTGGGGGGCAGGCGGTGAGGACCGAGCTGGCTTTGGTGATTACCGGGGCTTGCGGCATGCGGCTTCCGGTGCGGTTTTCTGAACTCGCCTTGCAGCACCCCCAGGTGGATCACCTGCACATCGTGTTTTCCGACGGGTCGCGGATGGTTTTGGCCCAGGAGCTGGGTAAGGAGTGCGCCGAACCCCACGGGTTCGTGCGCCGGCTTTCGGTGGCGGAGGAGGCCAAAGCCAAGGCCTCGGTGTGGCGGGAGGCGGAAATAGCGGCCCCCATTGCTTCCGGCTCGTACCTCCTGCGGGGGGTGGTGATCCTCCCCTGTTCCGCAGCCACCGCGTGCTCCCTGGCTTCCGGGGTTTCCCGGGGGTTGGGTCAGCGGGTGGGGGATGTGGCTTTAAAGCAGCGCTGGCCGTTGATCCTGGGTTTCCGGGAAACACCGCTTTCCCGCATTCACCTGCAAGCCCTTTTGACCCTGACCGAGGCGGGAGCGGTGGTGATGCCCCCCATCCCCGCCTTTTACGTAACCGGTGAAAGCCTGGAGAACTTCGTGGAGCACTACTGCATGCGGGTTTTTGACCTTCTGGGGCTTCCTCTGGAGGCTCCGCACCTCCGCTGGCAGGGGTTTCCGCGGTGAGCTTCCGCACTTTTGTGGCCAACCTTTCCGAGCTGGTGGTGTTCCCCCATACGGTTTTTGCCTTGCCCTTTGCTTTTATTGGTGTCCTGGAGGCGGCTTCCGGTTGGCCCTCCGGGCGGGTGGTTTTCTGGGTGCTGGTGGCCATGGTGGGGGCCCGCACCGCCGCCATGGCCTTTAACCGCCTGGCCGACCTTCCCTTCGACGCCGCCAACCCCCGCACTGCTGGACGGCCGCTGCCTTCGGGGCGTTTGCGACCGGTGCACGCCTGGGCTCTGGTGTTGGCCGGCGCCGGGGCGCTGGTGGCAGCTGCCTGGCAGCTCAACCCCTTGTGCTTGGCGCTTTCCCCTTTGGCCCTGGCCTGGGTGCTGGGCTACTCCTACACCAAGCGCTTTACCGCCCTTTCCCACCTGTGGCTGGGGTTGGGCCTGGCCATGGCGCCGGTGGGTGGGTGGCTGGCGGTGTCCGGGACATTTGCCCTGCCACCTGTGGTTTTGGCGGCGGCGGTGGCGTTTTGGGTGGCGGGGTTCGATGTGCTTTACAGCCTTCAGGACGTGGAGTTCGACCGGCGCGTGGGGCTTTACTCCCTCCCTGCCCGCTGGGGGGTGGCCAAGGCGCTTTGGGCTTCGCGGGTTTTCCACGGCCTCGCAGCGGTGGGTTTTGCAGCTTTTGCCGTGCTGGTGCACGCCCGCCTTTGGGGAAGCCTGGCGGTGGCGTTGGCGTGGAGCTTGCTTTTGGTGCAGCACCTGTTGGTGGGCAACGGGCGCCTGGAGAGAATCAACGCTGCCTTTTTTACCGCTAACGGCATACTTTCCCTTTCCATGCTGGCGCTGTTTTCCCTTGATATCATCAGCGGGAAATGAGCGAGACCCCGTTCCCCTTTCGCCATGTTGCCGTGGAAGGCCCCATTGGTGTAGGTAAAACCTCGTTGGTGGAGCGCCTGGCCGCCCGTTTTTCCGGTGTGAAGGTGCTGGAGGACGTGACCAACCCGTTTTTGGAGCCCTTTTACCGCGGGGTGCCGGGGGCAGCGTTTCAAGCCCAGGTGTTTTTCTTGCTTTCCCGCTATCAGCAGCAGGTGGAGCTGCAGCAACCGGAGCTGTTCACGCAGCTGGTGGTGGCCGACTACACCATGGCCAAGGACCGCATCTTTGCCCGCCTCAACCTCTCGGATGCCGAGTTTGCCCTTTACGACCGGCTCTACAGCCTTTTGGTTCCGGGTTTGCCTAAGCCCGATCTGGTGGTTTACCTGGAAGCCTCGGTGGAGGTTTGCCTGGAGCGCATCCGCAAGCGGGGAAGGCCGTTTGAGCGTACAATAGATGCGGCGTACTTGCGGCGCCTCAAAGAAGCGTACGCCGAGTTCTTCTTCCACTACAACGAGACGCCGCTTTTGGTGGTGAACACCGATGATTTGGACTTTGTGCACCGGGAGCAGGACTTTGACGCCCTGGTGGCAAAGATGGTGCGTGTCCGGCGGGGCACGCATGTTTTCATACCGCTCGGATCCGGGACATGACCGAGACGGGGAGCAACCGCTGCCTTTGACTTTTCGGGCGGCGTGGATCCGGCAACGGACCGCGACCTGCCTCACCGGATCCGTCGGTCCGGGAGGGACCGATGGAAGAGAAAATCACAGCCTCGGCCATTGCCAACCGTAAGGGCAAAGACAAAATCGTGATGGTCACCGCCACCGACGAACCCACCGGTCGTTTGGTGGACCAGGCCGGTGTGGACGTGGTGTTGGTGGGGGATTCCCTGGCCATGGCGGTGCTGGGGCGACCCAACACCCTCTCGGTGACCATAGAGGAAATGCTCCACCACATTCGGGCGGTGGCCCAGGGGGTGCGGCGGGCGCTGGTGGTGGGGGACATGCCCTTTGGCTCCTTCCAGGTTTCGGTGGCGGAAGCCGTGCGCAACGCCTGCCGGCTGGTGGGAGAGGGGGGTGCGGAAGCGGTGAAGCTGGAGGGCCCCAGGGTGGCGGAAATCAAAGCCATCGTGGCCGCCGGCGTTCCGGTGATGGGCCATTTGGGCTTAACCCCCCAGTCCCTGCACCTTTTAGGCGGTTACCGGGTGCAGGGCAAGAGCCTGGAGCAAGCCCGGCACCTTTTGGCTCAAGCCCAGGAGCTGGAGGAAGCCGGGGTCTTTGCCCTGGTTTTGGAGGGCATTCCCCCCAGCTTGGCCAAGGCCATCACCGCCAGGGTGGGCATCCCCACCATTGGCATTGGCGCCGGACCCCACTGCGACGGGCAGGTGCTGGTGCTGGCCGACCTCTTGGGTCTTTCCCCGGGTCTGGTGCCGCGCTTTGTGCGCCGCTACGCCCAGCTGGATGTGGCCATTCGCCAAGCGGTCGCCGCCTTTGCCGGGGATGTGCGCAGCGGTAGCTATCCGGCGCCCCAGGAGTGCTACCCGGACCCGCCGGAGCTTTCCGCTTGGGTGGAAGGGGAGGTGTGAGATGCTGGTGGTGACCACCATTGCTGGAGTGCGGGCTCGGCGCCAGGAGCTCTGGCGCCAGGGCAAAACCGTGGCCTTTGTCCCCACCATGGGGGCGCTGCACGAGGGGCACCTTTCGTTGGTGCGGCGGGGGCGGGAGCTGGCGGACGAGGTGTGGGCCTCGGTGTTCGTCAACCCCACCCAGTTTGGCCCCGGTGAGGATTTCGAGCGCTACCCCCGGAACCTGGAGCGGGATGTGGAGCTCCTCACCCGAGAGGGGGCCGTGTTGGTTTTTGCCCCCCCGGTGAAGGAGATGTACCCCCGGCCGCCCGAGGTGCAAGTGGCCTTGCCCCACCTTGCCTCGCACCTCTGCGGGGCCCACCGCCCGGGTCACTTTTCCGGAGTGGCGCTGGTGGTGGCTAAGCTCTTCAACATCGTGCAGCCGGAGGTGGCGCTCTTTGGGGCCAAGGACTTTCAGCAAGCGGTGATCATCCGCCGCCTGGTGGAGGACCTGAACTTCCCGGTGCGCATTGAGGTGGTGCCCACCGTGCGGGAGGCCGACGGCCTGGCCATGTCCTCCCGTAATACCTACCTCGGCGAAGGTGAAAGGCAAGAGGCTCTGGCCCTTTGGCACGCCCTCACGGCGGCCAAGGCGGCGGTGGAAGGCGGCGAGCGGCGCGGTCCGCAGCTGGAAAAGCTCATGCTTGCCACGCTAAAGCAGCACCCCGGGGTGCGTCCCCAGTACGTGGCGGCGGTGGACCCGGAAACGCTTGCGCCGGTGGAGCACATCAAAAGCCGCGTGCTTTTGGCTGTGGCCGCCTTCGTGGGAAGCACGCGGCTCATTGACAACCTCTTGGTGGAGGTGGCCCAATGATGCTACGGCCCTTTTTGCGAGCCAAGATCCACCGGGCCCAGGTGACCCGCTCCGAGCTGCACTACGTGGGCTCCATTACCGTGGACGCTGAGCTTCTGGCAGCTGCGGACATGCTGCCCCTGGAAGAGGTGGAGGTTTACAACATTACCCGCGGCACGCGCTTTTCCACCTACTGCATCCCCGGCAAGCCAGGCAGCGGCGAAATCGGCATCAACGGCGCAGCTGCGCATCTTGCCCATGTGGGGGACTTGGTGATCATTTGCGCCTACTGCTTCTTGGACCGCGAGGAGCTCCCCCACCACCGCGCCCGGGTGGTGCTGGTGGACGAGGGCAACCGCGTGGGTCAGGTGCTGCTCAAGACCCCCTTTGACGAACCGGCTTAGAGGTACTTGAGCATTTCCTTAGCGAGGCCGGCGTCCTTGTAATCGGGAGCCACCTCCAAAAGGTGCGTTAAAAGCTCCTTGGCCTTGGCGTTGTTGCCCGCCCGTACGTACAGCATGGCCAACTCGTAAAGCGCCGGCGGGTAGTCGGGGTTGACGCTCAAAGCTTGCTCCAAGAGCGGCTTGGCCTTGTCGTCTTCGCCCTTGTTGATGAACTCCGCCGCTTCCGAAAACAGCACCGCCGGGTCAGTGGGGTTGGCCTTCTTGTAGGCCGCCATGTACTGCTCGTAAAGCGCCTTGTCGCCCTTGGCCAGCGCGGCGTTGGCGGCTAGGGCCAAGCACGGGGCAAAGTTGGCTTTGGCCGCCAAGCATTTCTCCGCGGCAGAAAGCGCATCGGCGGGCTTGCCGGCCTCCAAATCGGCATCCCCCAACGCCAACCAGGCCAGGTACAAATCGGGCTTTTTAGCCACGGCTTCGGCAAATTTGGCGCGGGCTTCGGGCTTTTTTCCCGCCTCCCAGAGGTCGCGGCCTTCCCGCAGCTCGCGCAGCCCCGGTTCCTCGGCTTCCACTGCCGCCTCTTGCATGCTCTTAAGCGTGAAGTTGAGCTCCAGGGTTTGACCACCGATGAGCGGCTTGTTGAGCTGCTCGATGGCCTGATACCCCGGCGCTTCCACGTGGAAGAGGTACTCCTTGGTGGCGTCCACGATCACCAGCGAGTACTTCCCCTTGCTGTCGGTGGTGAGCTCCTTACGGAAGCTGCCCATGGCCGGACAGGTGATGATGATCTTGGCGCCAGCAATGGGGTTCCCCTTCACGTCGGTCACGACCCCTTTGACGTGCCCTTGCGCTTGCGCGAACAAGGACACAGGCCAAGCCAGTACAAACGCCGCAAGGAAAAGGCGCTTTCCCATTGCTACCTCCCAGGGGGCATCCCCCCGTCACAGTGTATGCCGGAGAACGCCCGGGGGCAAGGTTGGGAAGGCGGGAAACGGTTTTTTAAGAACGCCTCGCCTGGTTTGGGGTTGTTTCCTGGCAAACATTCATCGGCCCAGCTGGGGCGATGGCGGCTAATGGCGGAAGCGGCGAAGGGTTTCGGCCATTTCTTCCAGGCGCGTCTGGCAAAGGCCGAACACCGTGCCTTCCGGGTAGCGGCCGGCTTCGTCCCGCTTTCCCGCGGGCACGCCGGTGAGCAGCTCCAAACCTTCGCTGACGTGGGAAACCGCGTACACGTGGAAACGACCGGCGCGCACGGCATCCACCACCTCGGGGGAGAGGTGGAGATCGGGGACGTTGGCCTGGGGGATGATGACCCCCTGGCTTCCCGAAAGCCCCCGGACTTTGCAGAGAGAAAAAAAGCCCTCGATCTTTTGGTTCACCCCGCCGATGGCTTGCACGTTGCCGTGCTGGTCCACGGAACCGGTGACTGCCAGGTCCTGGCGCAAAGGCAGGCCGGAAAGGGCGGAGAGGATGGCGTACACCTCAGCGGAGGAGGCGCTGTCCCCTTCCACGCCGCCGTAGGATTGCTCGAAGGCAATGGAAGCCTGCATGGAAAGCGGCACGGAAAGCGCAAAGGTGCCGCGCAAAAAGCCCGTGAGGATCAGCACGCCTTTGTCGTGGGTGCGGCCGGAAAGCCGCGCCTCCCGCTCGATGTTCACCACCCCTTCAGTACCCAGCGAAACCCTGGCTGTCACCCGGCCCGGCAAACCAAAGGCAAAGTAGCCCAGGTCGTACACCGCCAAACCGTTCACCTGCCCCACTGCCTGCCCTTCGGTTTGCACCACCAGCAGGTGATCCACCATGAACTGCAATAGCTTTTCTTCGGGCAGGGAAAAACGGGCGCGCCGGGCAGCGACAGCGGCGGCAATGTGGGGCGCGCTCACCACGCTGGCGCCTTCTTTCTTGGCCATGAAGCCGGCTTCCCGCAACACGTCGGCCACGTCGGAAAAGCGGGCGGTAAGCCTTCGGCGGGGTCCCCCCAGGCGGACCCCTTCCTCCACCAACGCCTTCATGCCCTCCCGGTCCAAGGGGGGAAGCTTTTCTTCCTCCACGATTTTGGCCATGACGCTCAGGAAGTCGTGCACTTCTTTCTTGCCCAGGGGGATGTCGCGGTCGAAGTCGGCTAAAACCTTGAAGATCTTGCCAAACTCCTCATCCACCTCGTAAAGGGCATCGAAGAGCGCGCGATCCCCCAGCATCACCACCTTCACCCGCAGGTCAATGGGTTCCGGTTGCAGGGTTTGCCCGGAAAGCGCAAAGAGCGTTTCCCGGGGGCGGATGACCACCTGCTGGTGCCGTAAGGCCCGCTTCAAAACCGGCCAGGCCCCCGGCTCGGAAAGCACATCCAAGGCGTTGAGCACCAAAAACCCGCCGTTGGCGCGGGCCAAAGATCCGGCGCGGATGCGGGTGTGATCGGAGGTGGCGTGGGCGCCGTCCATGAGGCGAGCCTCCACCGTACCCAGGAGGTTGGGCACCGAAGGGTCGGTTTCCACCACCACCGGACGGCCCTGGGTCTGGCTGTTATCCACCACCAAATTGACCGCGTAGCGAACCAGCGTTTCTTCGGAAGGCTCTGCTTCCAGGAAGGCCTGCAGGTTGGCCAGCAGGTCCTCACCGGCTTGCTGCAGGTAGGGCTCCACCCGCGGGTCACCCACGGCCTTGGCAATGGCCGCCAAGCCCTGCTGCAGGCGCGGCTGGACGATGGCTCGGCGCAGCTCCACCGCCTTTTCCTGGATCTCGGCACCAATGGCCACCACCTGGTTCACCACCTGCTGCAGCTCGGCGGTAAGCCTCTGGTGCGTCTCGCTCAGGCGCTGGAGCTGGTCCTCGGGGAACTTCCCTTCCCCGGCGAGACGCAAGAGCTTTTCCATGGAAACCGGCCGGCCCTCCACCACCGCCAGGATTTCCGGATGGGTGACGGTGCCCGCCTGCACCTGCACCAGCGTAAAGCCCGCCTTTTGCACTTCCGCTTCAAACTCCCGCAGGAGCTGGGCCTGCTTTTGCTGGAGGTCCTCGATGCGCTCCTCCAGGAGCTTCTGCACTTCGGGGCTGGTGAGAAGGGCAGGAAGCCACCTTCCCAGCTCGCGGACCAGCGCGGCCATGCGCTCCCGCAGCACGCTGCCGGCCCCCGCCCGCAAGCGCAAAAGCTGCGGGCGCTCGGGAGCTTGAAAGTTAAAAACGTAAGCGAGGTCATCGGGCGGCGGGCCCCCCCGGGAGAGCTTCCGGAGGTGGAGCTCCACCGCGGTCATCTTGCCGGTGCCCACCAAACCGGTGACGAACACGTTAAAGCCCGGGGAGTCAATGCCCAGACCAAACTCCAGCGCGCTCACCCCCCGTTCTTGCCCGACGATGCCCGTGGCTTTGGGGATGTCGTAGGAGGAATCCCCGGGGATCCACCCGTCAGGGCAGAAGAAGCGCAAATGCTCGGGATCAAGCTCCTGGGCCATGCTTAAATTTATCCTACCATCACCGACTCCTCGGCTAACTCGGGTTCCGGCTGGGGTGTGCGACCCAGGAGGGCCACCGAAAGCGTGAGCGGGCCCACCCGGCCCACGTACATCATGGCAATCAAAACCAGCCAGCTCCCGGGTTTCAGCGAGGGGGTTATACCGGTGGAAAGGCCCACGGTGCCAAAGGCCGAAACCACATCAAAGGCTTCCCGCAGGAACGTGGACTGCGAGGCCAGGCCCCCGCTGCTCCCGTGCTCCATCAAGCTCACCGCCATGAAGCCGGTCACCACCGCGGCGGCGGCGAGCAGCGTGAGGGTCACCGCCCCGCCCAGGGTGTCGGCGGAAAAGCGCCGGCCCATGGCGGTGACCTTGCGGTGGGAGCGCACCCGTGCGGCAATGAGCGCCAAAAGCACCGCTGCCGTGGTGGTTTTAATGCCGCCGCCGGTGGATCCCGGGCTGGCGCCAATGAACATGAGGCCCATGGTGAAGATCAGGGTAGCGGGTGTGAGGCTCCCGTAGTCCACGTTGGCAAAGCCGGCGGTGCGGGGGGTAATCCCCGAAAGCCAGCAGGCCCACAGCTTCTCGTTCCACGGCAGAGGGGCCAGGGCGTTTTTCCATTCCAAAAGCGCAAAGCCCAGCCATCCTAAAAGCAGCAAAACGCCGGTGGCGGCCAACACCAAACGGCTGTGCAGGGAAATGGGGCGGCGCTTGTCCGAACGCCACCGTTCAAAAACCTCGGCCACCGGGAAAAAGCCCACCCCGCCGAAGATGATCAGCAACCCTACCGTGAGGTTCACCAGCGCGTTACCCCGCCAGGGGATCAGGGAATCGGGGTGCAAGCCGAAGCCGGCGTTGCAAAAGGCGCTCACCGCGTGAAAAAAGCCCCAGGCCAAAGCGGTAGCTCCTTTTTCCGGCCAGAAGGCGGCGGCCAAAAGCAGGCCGCCCACGGTTTCCACCACCACCGTGGCCCCCATGACCGTGCGCAAAAGCGGCCAAAAGTCCTCCCAGGGCTCGGAGGAAAAGGAGCTCATCACCATTTGGCGGCCAAAAAGCGAAAGCCTGCCCCCCAAGAGCAAGGCAAAGAAAAGCCCGAAGGTCATGACCCCCAGGCCGCCGATTTGAATTAAAAGCAGGATCACCACCTGGCCTGCCACCGTAAAGTCGCCGGGGGGCCGAACCGAAAGGCCGGTGACGCAGGTGGCGGAAGTGGCGGTGAACAGGGCCTCCACGAAGCTGAGCTTTTTGCCAGGCACGGCCGCCCAGCTTTGGGAAAGCAAAACGCTCCCCAGCAAAATCGTCACGGCAAAAGACGCCGCCATCACCTGGGCGGGGTTAGCTCTTTTCAGTTTCATGGCCACTCCGCAAAACCGGAAGGAGCAAGATCGCGGCAAGGCATGTCAGGGAAACCCCCAGCACCGTCATCCACCCCACGCTGCGCAAGCCCGGGTAGTGGCTGGTGATGAGCGAACCGAAGCCCACGATGGTGGTGAGGGCCGCCAAAAGCACAGCGCGGGTGGTGCCCGCCGCGCCCGCCGGGTCTTCCCGCAAGCGGTGCACCAGGTGGATCCCGTAGTCCGAGCCAATGCCCAGCACCATGGTGGTCACAAACACGTTCAGCGGGTTGAGGGAAAGCCCCAGGATGGCGGCAAGCCCAAAGGCCGCTGAAAGCCCCGCGCCCACCGGCAGCAGGCAGAGCCACACATCACCCCACCTCTTGAGCTGCGCAAACAAAAGCACTAAAACCGCCAAAAGGCCGAGAGCTGTAGCCCACAGGGCGTCTTGCCGCACCACCTGCCGCAGGTGCTGGGCCAACACGTTTACCCCTACCAACGAAGCCCCCGGCGTGGCCTTCACCAGCTCGCTAAGCTCCGGTGGGGCTTCCCTCCGCCACATCCCCGGAGGGGCATAAATGGTGATGGCGGTGCTGACGAAGCCATCCCCGTGGAAAAGCTGCCGCTGGATGAGGGCTTCCAGGGGTGTCCCCCGCCACATCTCGTAGCTCACCGGCGCTTGTGGCGAAAGCATCTGGCGGGTGAGCTCCAAACCCGGGGCAAAGGCTTCGGCCACCAAGCCTTCCCCATCCAAAGCCTCTCGGAGGCTACTGACCACCTTTTCCGGATCCCAACCCTGCTGGGCCAGCCAGGCTAAAGTTTCCCTTTGGGAGGAAAGGGGTGGCACCCAGGTGGCCACCGATTCCACCCGGGCAATTACCCCCCGTTTTTCCAGGCCTTTTAGCTTTTGCACGAAATCCTGGGTTTTCTGCAGGAGCGAAAGCTCGTCTTTGGCCTCCAGCCGTACCACCATGGCGTTAAACCCCTGGCCAAAGGCCGCCGCCACCTCTTCCTGCACCGCCACGCCGCGGTTGGAAGGGGAGCGCATGTGACGCACGTCATCGTCAAAAGAAAGCCCCAGGGCTCCAAAAGCCGAAACCAGAACTACTACCACCGTGCCCCCCAGAATCCAGGAACGATGGCTTTTAGCCCAGGCCAAAAGCCTTTCCACCGGAAGCCAGGGCACCGGCGGCGAAACCGGCTGGGGGCGACGGCGCAAGCTGGTCAAGGCGGGGACCAGGAAAAGTGCGGAAAACGCCAAAAAAAGAATGCCCGTGCCGGTGAGCAGCCCCAGCTCCTTGAGGCCGACAAAGCGGGTCACCAAAAACGCGTAAAACGTGGCCCAGGTGGTGAGGGCGCCCAGGAAGATGGCCGGTCCCGCTTCCATGGCGCAGGCGTCCCATGCGTCGGGCAAATCCAGGCCCTGGGAGCGAGCCTCGCAGTAGCGGGAGTAAAGCACGATGGAAAAGTCAATGCCCAAGCCAATCAAAAGCGCCGAAAAGCCGGCAGCAGCGGAGGAGAGCACGGGGCGGGCCAGGCCGGCAAAGGCAAAGGTCAGGGCCAAACCCGCCAAAAGCGGCGCGGAAATGACGGTAACCGCCTGCCAGCGGCGAAAGGCCAAAAACAAAAGCAAGCTCACGCCCAAAAAGGAGGTCAGGGAGTTGAAGATGGCGTCGCTGCGGATGAGGGAGGCATCCTCCAGGGCGATGCGGTGCCCACCCCCGAACTCCACCGTCGGAACCTGTCCTTCCTCCACCTCCCACTCCTGGGCCACCTGACTTCGCGCCGCCGCCACCCTCTTGTCCAGGTCTGCAAACAGCTTTTCATCGAAAGCGATGTCCTGGGCCGGTGCAGTCGGGTGGGCGAGGATCACCAAAAGCGAGTGGTCGCTGGCCAGGAAGTACCCAGAGGCAGTATCCACGCTCAGAGACTGGGGGGAGCTCCCCAAATGCCGCAAGAGCAGCGGAAGAACCCCCAAAAGATCGCGGGTTAAAAGCTCCTTCGTGACCATCGCCTGGGGGGTGTCCAGCGCCTGCCGGATTTCCCTGGCCCGCTGGGCCAAACCGTGAGGGGAAAGACGGGCCGAAAGCTCGGCTTTGCCCTCCTCGTCCAAGAACAAAAGCGCATGAGCTAAAACCGCATCCGCCAGCCGCAACGGGTCCTGCAGCCGGGCCTCCACCCGGGAAAGGTAGGGGCTCTTTTGCAGCTCCTCCTCCAGGACGTCGGCTAAAGCAAAGGCCATTTCCAGGTTTTCCCCTTGGGGGATGCGCACCACCACCAGCAAAGTGTCGGCGGCGCCAAATTCCTCCAGGACCTTCCGGAACTCGGCCACCAGCGGGTCTTTTTTCGGCAGCATGTTGAGCACGTCGCTGTCGAAATGGATGCGGGTGCCAAGGAGGACTCCCGCGACCACCAGACCGAAGGCCACCGCCAAAACGGTCTTGGGGGCGCGCAAGCCAGCTCGCGCGCAAAAAACCGCCAAGGCCGAGGATGCCTTCACCGCTCGTTCCCCACCACCTTGGGCCAAAAGGAGCCAAAATAGCTCACCAGCGAAGCCACGGTCATGAAGAGCGCCACCCACAGGGCCACCCGGGAAAGGTGGGACCAGCGCCCCAGCTGGTGGCTGACGATGGACAGCGAAACCGCCACGATTTGCGAAAGCGTCTTGAGCTTGCCCCACCAGTTGGCGGGGATCACCACCCCCTGATCCTGGGCCACGTGCCGCAACCCGGAAACCGCAAACTCCCGCCCCACGATCACCACCACCATCCACGCCGGGGCCAGATTCAGCTCCACCAGGGAAATGAACGCCGCGGACATGAGCAGCTTGTCGGCCACGGGGTCGAGGAAAATGCCGGTTTTGGTGACGGCGCCCAGCTTGCGGGCCAGGATGCCGTCAAAGAGGTCGGTGAGCGCTGCCAGGAGGAAGATGCCTAGCCCCCAAAATTCGGAACCCTCGAAGCGCGTGAGCAGCACCACCACCAGAAGCGGCACCAAAGCGATGCGAAAAAAGGTCAGCGCGTTGGGCAAGTTCCACATGGCCTGCCGATTGTAGCGGAAAAAACTTTGGCCTCGCCGGCCAGAAAGTGCCAACGTTCTCATGGTGAGGCGGCGCCTGTGGCAGGGTGAAGGAGAGCCTGCCAAACGGGGCGGCTTACGGCGTGTAAAAGGTTTCCACCCCGTTGCGGCTTGCCCGCACCACCAACCCCTGGCGTTCCAGCTCCAAGAGGTGGCCGTAGAGGTCGGAGTAAGCCAGGAACAAGCTGAGGCCGCGGGCCTTGGGGTACATGGCGGTGAGGATGGTGGCCAGGGTTTGCGGCTGGGCTGAAAGGTGCCGGAGGATCGTTTGCGACCTTTGCTCCTGTTTGGCCAGGGTTTCCCGGGCCAGCGCTGCCACCTCCAGGATGGCGGGCCCGTGGGCCGGAAGCAGAGCCCGGGGGGGTGAGCTGGCAAGCTTCTGCAGCGTGCTGCGGTACACCGAAAGCGCCGGGAACGGGTGGGAGGGGTTTTGGGGGTCGGGCTCCAGCACCGCGTTGGGGACGATGCCGGACAAAAGCACATCGCCGGAGAGCCAAACCCCTTCCTCGGGGAGCTCAAAGGCCACGTGCCCCGGCGAGTGCCCGGGGACGTGGTGCACCCGCAGGGGGCCGTGCTGGGAGGGGATTTCCTGGCCATCCGCCAGCGGCGAAAAGCGGTTCAGCGGCTTGCTGGTGCGATCCAGAGCCCAGAGCCCCACCATCATCAGCATGCGGTTGGGGAAACTCACCCCCAACCGGTACAGCACGCGGTTCAAGTTGGCGAAGTGCCGGCGCAGCCCCAGGTTGTTGCGATCCGCGGGGTGAGCCAAAACCTCAGCGCCGAAGGCTTGCAGCCTGCGCGCCAAACCCATGTGGTCGTGGTGCCCGTGGGTAATCAGCACCCGCCGCACGTCCTGGGGGGCCAGGCCGTACGCAGCAAGCCCCGCCTTCAACGCCCGCCACGCCGCCCCGGTGGCGGGGCCGGTGTCCACCAAGGTGAGGGGGTCTCCGGGCAGGAGGTAAACCCACACCGGCCCCACCGGGTAAGGGGTGGGCAGCAGGATGGGGTAAACGGGACGCGCCAGCTGGCCTGCAAACGCAGGCACCTCTTCAAGCTTCACCGGCGATGGCCCCTACCGCTCGCTCCCGCCGTCACCCTCGCTGTACATGGCGTCCACCAGGTGCCCGTAGCGCTGGAGGATCACCCGGCGCTTGACCTTGAGGGTGGGGGTGAGCTCGCCACCGTCCATGGTGAATGGCTCGGGCAAAAGGCGGAACTTCTTGATGGTTTCAAAGCGCGCCAAACCGCTGTTCACCTGGTCCACGATGCCCTGGTAAAGCTCCAGCACGGCGGGGTGGTTGATGAGCGCCTCGCGGTTGTCGGTGGGGATGCCCTTGGCCTGGGCCCAGTGGGTGAGCTCCTCGAAGTTGGGAACGATCAGCGCCACCACGTAAGGCTTGCGATCGCCAAAAAGCACCGCGTTTTCCACGAACTTGGAGGTCTTGAGCTGGTTTTCAATGGGCTGCGGAGCAATGTTCTTGCCGCCGGCGGTCACCAGGATGTCCTTCTTTCGGTCGGTGATCCGCAGGTAGCCTTCCTCATCCAGCTCGCCGATGTCGCCGGTGTGGAACCACCCTTCGGGGTCAATGGCTTCCCGGGTGGCTTCCGGTTTGTTCCAGTATCCCTTCATGACGTGCCGGCCGCGGGTGAGGATTTCCCCGTCGGCGGCAATCTTCACCTCCACGCCAGGAATGGGTGGCCCCACGGTGCCGAGCTTTGCCTTCTTGGTGGTGTTCACCGTAATCACCGGCGATGTTTCGGTAAGCCCGTAGCCTTCCAGGACGAAAATGCCCACAGCGTGGAGGAACTCGCCAACGTAAACGGGAAGCGGAGCGCCACCGGAAATGGAAAACCGCAACCTGCCGCCGAAGGCGTTGCGGATCTTCTTGTACACCAGGGCATCGAACAGGCGGTACTTCAAGCCCTTCTTCCCCGTGCGGAAGGCCCGCAGAGCCTCCTCCACGGCAGCCTGGAAGATCTTTTGCTTCAAGGGTGAGCCATGAGCCCCTTCGGCCATGATGCGGTCGTACACCTTTTCGTAAAAGCGCGGCACGGCGGTAAACAGGTGCGGACGGATACGGCGCAGGGCCTCACCGGCTTCCAGGATGCCGCAGTAAGCGATGGTGGCGCCTTTGTAGAAGAGGATATAGTCCACCAGGCGCTCCAGGACGTGGGACAGGGGGAGAAAGCTCAAGGCCACCTCGGAATGCGGCGGCCAGTCCTGCACGGAAGCGGAGGAAACCGCGTTAAACACGAAGTTGTCGTGGGTGAGCATGGCGCCCTTGGGTTCGCCGGTGGTTCCCGAGGTGTAAATGATCGTGGCCAAATCTTGCGGGCTCACCCGCGGCACCATGGACTCCAGGATTTCCGGCGCTTTTTCCTCGCTGACCGGCGCGCAAACGTCGGACCAGGACCGCACCCCTTGGGGAGGTTGCCCTTCCATGAGCACCACGTGGGCCAAGTCAGGGCAGCTGCCTTTGGCCTCCAGAACCTTGGCCAAAAGCTCGGGGTTTTCGGCGATACAAACCTTGGCCCCGGAGTCCTTCATGATGTGGGCGATTTGCGGTGCCAGGAGCGTGGTGTAAATGGGCACGTTGACCGCCCCCAGGTGGTGGAGGGCGAAGTCCACCACGTGCCATTCGGGGCGGTTGCCGGAAATGAGGGCCACGCGATCCCCCTTCTTCACGCCTAGCTTCTCCAAGCCCAGCGCCAAGCTTGCCACCAAGCGGCTGACCTCCCGGGCGGGGAGCCGCCGGTCGGCCCCTCCGCGGGCATCAATCAACGCCGGCTCGGGCGTAGCCTGTCGCCAATTCCTAAAAACCTCCGATAACGTGGTTGGTGCACTCATGGTTCCCCCCTTTTCCCATGGGCCTCGTTGCTTTCGCTGCCGCAAAGGCCGTAGAAGAGCACCTCCAACAACGGCGCCAGCTGTTCCTTGAGACCTGACGGCTTCTGCGACAGCACCCAGGCGGTCACCAGCTCGTCCACGGCCCCAAAGATCACCCGGGCTGCCACCTTGGGATCCAGCTCACGGCGGAAGATGCCTTGGGAAACGCCGCTGGCCACGATTTCCTGCAGCAGCTGCAGGTACTGCGACACCTGTCCCTTGGCGATTCGCCGTAAAAACTTGCGGGAGTGGCGAAGCTCAATTTGAAAGACGGTGGCAAGAGCGCGGTTGGCCTCCAGGCTCACCAGGTGGCGCTCCAAAACCGCGTGCAGCCTGTGCCTGGGGTCGGCCAGCCGAGCGCAGTCGCGACGGGCCCGCTCCACAAAGGCCTGGGCGTGCTCTTCCAGCACCGCCGTGAGCAGGTCTTCCTTGCTATCGAAGTAAAGGTAGAGGGTGCCGTCGGCCACCTGCGCGGCGGCAGCCACATCCCGCATGCGGGCGCCGAAATAGCCCTTTTCCGCAAACACCCGCACCGCCGCCGCCAGGATCGTCTTTCGCTTGGCTTCTTTCCCCAGTTCGCCCCTGGCCACGGCTCCCCCTGACTGAACCTTCATTCAGTCTCGAAGATGGGCTTAACTTTGTCAAGGGGTCAAGCTCGCGGCCGCCTTCAGTCGTACTGCGGGAGCTCTTCCAGCGCGTCGGGGGTTTGGAAGGCGCCGGTGGCCATCTCCACCACCCAACGGTGAAAGTTTTCCTCTGCACCGGTGACCGAAAACTCGAGGATTTCCGGCAGCTCATAGGAATGCAGCTCGCGGATGGCCTCGGCCACTTGCTGGAAAAGCGCGGAGCGGGTTTTGATGAGCAAAAGGTACTCGCTATCCGAGCACACCTTGCCCTTCCACCGGTAAATGGAGCGCAAACACGGCACGATGTTCACGCAGGTGGCCAACCCCCTATGGACGAGCTCTTCCGAAATTTCCACCGCTTGCGTTTCGGTCCCCACCGAGGTTACGATGAGGCTGATCGGCTCCAGTTCCGCCATAGGTCAACCTTAAAACTTTGGCGGGGGCTCGTCAAGGAGCCGACGGGGACCTATATTGGTTATAGACCGCGAACACGGGGGCGTACCGGGTTCGACGGGGGACAACTGGGCTGGCGGCAGCGTGTCGTGGTCCGTCGCCACGTAAAACAGGCGGAAACACACAGCTGCCAACGCTGAACTCGCTCTGGCTGCTTAATTGACAGCCACGCCGACACCAAGGGGTCGCGGCCCGAGACCCGGTGAAGGCGAAGCAATCGGGCTAGGGTTTCCGGGGTGCTTGGGACCGGAAGCCGACACCAACGCAAGCTGGCTCCGCCGGTAGGGCGCTTGCTCCCGGCCAGCGGGGCGAGAGAACAAAGCAAGCTGCACACGGAGACACCGCCGGCACAGGTCCTTCGGACGGGGGTTCGATTCCCCCCGCCTCCACCATTCTTTTTTCCCCCAGGCAAAATGTTGCTAGGCTTTTCCGGCGGGAGGGTAACTATGAGCCGGACGCAGGTGGTGGTGTTGGGGGCGGGGAGATGACCGTAGGGCTCTTCACCTCGTTTTTGTTTGCCCTCTACGGGATGTACAACCCCATCAAGCGGCTGAACAAGCTCAACCT